>NZ_LWFE01000839.1:0-26786 GCF_001635675.1 Oleiphilus sp. HI0061
TTGAACGAGCCGAACCGTTTATGGGTGGCGACTTCTCAACAATCTACTTGTCGCCTAAAGATTACCATCGAATTCATATGCCCTGCACCGGCACATTAAGAGAAATGGTTTATATCCCTGGTAAGTTATTTTCGGTTAACCCGGTAACGGCAGAGAATGTCCCTCGCCTATTCGCCAGAAATGAGCGTGTTGCAGCCATATTCGATACCGAGTTTGGCCCGATGGCCATGGTCTTGGTTGGTGCAATGATTGTTGCCAGTATCGAGACCGTTTGGTCTGGTTTAGTCGCTCCGGTTAAGCGCGATGTGAACAGTACCCTTTATGGGGATGCGAGCAGTATCACTCTGGAAAAGGGGCAGGAAATGGGACGATTCAAGCTCGGTTCTACCGTTGTATTGGCGTTTCCAAAAGGCACAACACAATTCAATGAAGCAATGCAGGCAGGCTCCCCCGTTAGAATGGGTGAAAACTTCGGTAGTATCATTAAAAGCTAGATTTACTAGACCCGACTTAGAGGGAAGCTCAATACATCTTCAATGCTATTGACTCCCTCTTTGATCATCAACAAACGATCCAAACCTAGGGCAATTCCCGAACAGTCTGGCATACCAGACTCCAAAGCTGATAAGAACTTCTCATCGATTGGTATCCCATTCAAACCCATATCCTGGCGTACCAAATTATCAGATTCAAAGCGCTGGCGCTGCTCTTTAGCATCCGTTAGTTCATGATAGGCATTCGCAATCTCGAGCCCGTTTATATATAGCTCGAACCTTTCTGCGACCAATAAGCCATCCTCATCATGCTTCAAGGCGGCTAGAGATGCTTGTGATGCGGGATAATCCGAAACAAACACGGGTCTAAGCTTACTATCTTCAGAACAGCCCAAGTATGGCTCAATACAGACGCTTAGTAGCAGATCCAGGTACTCATCACGTTCCAAATTAGGCCCGGAATAGCCGGCCAACTCTATTGCTTTCTGCCTCAGTACATCAATAGCGACTATCATCGGGTCAAGATCTAAATATTTCCGAAACAAGTCGCGATAACTAACTGTCGACACTTCACATGAACCCAAAAGAGTTTCCAGTAGGTCTGCGGTTTCTTGCATCAGAGCGTTGAGATCAAAGCCTGGGCGATACCATTCAAGCATGGAAAATTCAGGATTATGTCGTACGCCGCTTTCAGCATTACGAAAAGTTTTACAGATTTGGAAAATCGAACCACTCCCCGCAGCAAGTAGACGCTTCATAGGGAATTCAGGAGAAGTATGTAGATATAAACATTCTGAACCCGCACCAGGTGCAGAATTCAAAGCGCAAGACAAACTTTCCAGATGAGGATCTGTCGCAGTTGAGCGACCAAGAATAGGCGTTTCAACTTCAAGCACATGACGTGCGACAAAAAAAGCCCGAAGCTGCGCATATAGCTCAGCCCGGGCTTTTAGTCTTTGCAAAGAACATGTTGGTTGCCATTGTTCTGAAGTTTTATTCATAACAAGCAAGCAAACCTCTAATCTCTATGCAATCAATTGCTCAATTATGACTTGGCACGACTCACGTATTCACCAGTACGAGTATCGATACGCAGCTTCTCACCAATATTGACAAATAATGGCACATTGACCGTTGCACCGGTAGAAAAGGTAGCCGGCTTTGTGCCACCTTGAGCTGTATCGCCTTTCAAACCCGGGTCAGTTTCTACCACTTCCAGCTCAACAAAGTTTGCTGCAGCAACAGCCAAGGGTGCACCATTGAATAGTGTGACCGTATAAACATCCTGTTCCTTTAACCACTTAATTGTATCACCGACAGCCTTTTCATCAGCAGCATGCTGTTCAAAAGAACCATCAGTCATCATAAAGTGCCAGAACTCACCATCGGTATAGAGGTACTCCATATCGAATTCCATTACGTCAGCCGCTTCAAGAGATTCACCTGACTTGAAGGTTCTCTCCCATTGACGCCCAGTATTGAGGTTTCTCAACTTAACGCGGTTAAAAGCCTGGCCTTTTCCTGGCTTTACAAATTCATTCTCAATCACCGCACAAGGATCACCATCCAACATTACTTTTAAGCCTGAACGGAATTCGCTGGTAGAATAACTTCCCATTTTGATCTCACCTGTTTCTGTCTCCTACATATTTATGCAGGAACTATTCAATTTACGGAATTATTTTCTCGCTATCTTGGTCCAGCCTAATCTATACAGGGCCAATGAGTGGGCGACAAACTGTTTTCTATAGCTTTACTTCGCTATATACTGCGCGGTTTACCGGCCTCTTTACATCAAGGGCTGACTCTTTTTTAGGCTCGCAGACCAAAATTAAAGCGCACATGATACATCTATCAACTATTCCTGTCGAAAATAAAGCGCAATACGGTTCATGGCAGTCTCAACTTAGCCAGTGCAAAATAAGTACTGCAGACTTGCTGAACAAGCTAGGTCTGAACGATCATCCTTTAGTAGATGAAGAGGCTGAGCGTTTGTTTGAATTAAGAGTACCACCACGTTACTTGGCAAGTATTCGTTCAAACGACCCGAATGACCCACTTCTTCTACAAGTACTTCCTCAAAATAGAGAGTTCAAGCAAGTCGATGGTTTTAACGATAGCCCTCTGAACGAGGAAGAGTACTCTCCCGTCAAAGGCTTACTGCACAAGTACAATAATCGGGTATTACTCATGAGTAGTACTGTGTGCGCTATTAACTGTCGTTACTGCTTCCGCCGGAATTTTCCTTATGACGCGCATCGCCAATCAAAAAACGAATGGCGAAAGGTCTTCAACTACATTGAAGAACACAAAGAATTAGATGAGGTAATCCTGAGCGGTGGCGAACCCTTAATACACAATAACGACCACCTTGCCTGGCTAATAAACAATATTGCTGATATCAAGCATATCCAACGCATTCGTATTCATTCTCGAATGGTCGTCAGTATCCCGGAAAGAATCGACCAAGAACTATTAAAAATATTTTCTGATTGCAACAAACAACTCATACTCGTCACACACTGCAATCACCCTAACGAGTTAGATAGTCAACTCAGACCCTGCTTCACTGCTCTCAAACAGGCTGGCGTCACCTTATTGAACCAGGCAGTCTTGCTAAAAGACGTCAATAATCATGCAGAGACACTAACAAAGCTTAGTCTAGCGCTCTTTGACCTGGGCATTCTCCCTTACTACCTATTTATGTATGACCGTGTTTCAGGCGCAGCGCATTTCGAGGTCTCTGAGCGCGAAGCATTTAAGCTCTATAAGCAACTTCTTGGCGCTCTGCCTGGTTATCTCGTTCCTCGCCTCAGTCAGGAAATCCCGGGGCAAAACTCTAAGAGCCTGGCAACATTTAGTTGGCCATAAATAATGTGCTACTGAGAACTAAATCGAGCCTGTAACGCGATTTAACAATTCAAGCCACACTTTTTCCCCCTCATTCAAGACAATACCATAATCCCTGCTATGCTAGTTATAAGCGTATTATGGCTACGGTTTCGCATAATTTTCTGACTAGATGCTGACCCGTACAAGCAAAATAAGTAGCCTCTTACTACAAATTTAGGAATCATGAATGCACGGCCAAGATATAGAATTAAATTTATCCACCCCCGAGCAAACTTTAATCAGTTTTTCTTTTGCTGAACATACTCCAGCAGCAATTAAAGCTTGGGTGAAGGATTTGCCGATGGCTAATGTGGGAGAGCTCTCACGCCAGTTATACCAGGCAATAATCGAGTTTAATAAGCTGACTCTTCCTCCTCTAACACGAATGCAAATTCTGGAACTATTGAGGCCGCCAATAGACTATGTATGTAAGGAGCTGTCTAAACACTTCCTTAATCAGTCAGTTGTACTAAGTGAAAAACAGCAAAAAATTGCTAACCTGACTCAAGCTATCCAAATACATCTCGCAACCTCGTATAAGATAATTCTTATCGATAGCGTGCCTAACATTAATAGCGAAAAAGTCAGGAAAAACTTTACTTGTGCTGCTCATAGGATGATGTCCGAGTATGGGCAAGTCCTGCTCCGATCTAATCAGCTTTATATTCACACTCCCAGAGATATCTGGGTCGAAATGCATCAGGTTTTCTACTTTGCTGAACAACACAATTTACTGAAATATACCGTTGCAGACGATCAAAGAAGAGACGGACGAGAAACTCGAATAGATCAAGTCTATAAACAGAATCTCTTACTAAGCTGCTGTCGCCCTAACCAGCTACGTCAAAACGATATACAGATTGCTTATTACGCTTTCGAATTGTGGTCAGACCTAGTTGACATCGGTGCCGATCAAATCGATGAATCAGTCTTTGTAATCAATATCGAGCAAGATCTACCACCTCGATACAAAAGCTTACTTAAAAGTACCAGTGCCAGCCATTATGGCTTTAACACGACCGAACTAGTGAGCAGACTAAATGAACACCTTAACACTGAAGTAGAGCAGGCAAAGTCAAAGAAGCGTATTGAAAAAGAGCCGATCATAGCACTGCCTAAGCATATTTCCGACGTCGTTTTGGATCATTTACATCATTCATTCGGTGTATTAACCAAGCGCAGCTTTAAACGGGTAGAAGATGAGGGTGCCCTAAACCTATGTGTTGGTTTAAGTGCAAGCCACTATTACACCTCGGGAAAAGTCGAGTTCCACACACAAATGCTTCAACATGCATCCGGTTCAACCTCAGGTGATGACAATATTTTCCTAAGTGCCACCAATCAGTCTCAGGATGGTTGGGGTGACAGCTATGATGCCGGTAGTCATTCGGCGACTACGCCCTCCGACGCGCCCATTTCCTATGACCGAGCAATCGATGACAAGCTCGACAGCGCTTACCCGAAGTACACAGTTCCTTTAGTCAATACAAGCCCTGGTGGCTATTGTCTGCAATGGGAAGGTGAAGTACCAAGCAATATTCAAGCGGGTGAAATAATTTCCTTGCGTGAAAATGCTCAGCAAGCATGGAGCATCGCGGTTATTCGCTGGATCAGACATATCAAGCAGCAAGGTACCCAGGTAGGGATCGAACTATTAGCGCCTAGCGCTAAGCCATGTGGTGTCCAATTGCTTCAGAAGACGGGAGACCCTAGCGAGTACCTAAGAGGACTCCTGTTACCAGAACTGAGTGCCATAGGTCAGCCTACGACACTTATTACACCCAGGCTTCCCTTCATGTCCGGTCATAAGGTATCGATTCGAGCCAATGGCGCCGAAGGAAAATGTAATTTAGAAACACGTGTATCAGCGACCGGTAGCTTTAGTCAATTTGAACTGTCAGAAAACAAACAAATGAAAGAGCTGACTGAAAATCGGGTTCCTGATATTGAGGTAGGCGACAACGATGATGACTTCGACTCATTGTGGCCGACACTATAAATAGAGAACTGAAAACGAAAATAGAGCACACCATAAGCGCTCTATATTAATAACTTGCCTGGTTTAACAGGTATATATTTTTTGAACATTAAGAGCAGTATCCCAAGTCAATGAGCAAAATAAACGACACAATTTATCTACTTATTCTCGACCCATCAGAGAACGACGCAGAAAAGCTAATCAGCCTGTTGCGCAATGCCGGCATACCTACCCGGGCAAAGCGTATCGAGTCTGAAGAAGAGTTCGTCGATGCGCTTGAAGAGCAGTCTTGGGATCTATTTGTTGCCCGCGAAAAAGAAGCTGACTTTGATATAAACCAAGCCCTAGTGCATATACGCCAAAAAGACCGCGATTTGCCCTTTATCGTCTTAAGTGATGCTTATGACGATGAGCAGCTGGTTAAGCACATGAAAGCCGGCGCAAAAGATGTCGTACCTTTCGAAAATGATAAACACATAGTCGTCGTACTGCGACGAGAGTTAGAGAGTCGAGCCGATCGTAAAAAGTTGCGTTTAATGGAAGCAAAAATTCGCGATGCAGAGCACCGCTGTGAATTGTTACTCGATAGCTCAAAAGATGCCATTGCTTATATCAGTGATGGTATGCACATCTATGCCAACAGCTCCTATATGCAGTTCCTTGGCTACGATGATATCGATGAAATGATCTGCATTCCTGTGCTTGATACCTTTAATTCAGAATCACAAAGCAGCTTCAAAGAGCTATCTAAGCCTTTTTCAGATAACCCGCAAGCCGAAAAGACCGAAGCAACAACCTGCATATCCATTCGTGAAGATGGTACTGAAATTAGCGCAACCATGAGCCTTTCCGCTGCAACTTACGACGGCGAAGACTGCCTACAAATTATTATCCGTCCAGAGCATGACAATGAAGAACTTGCGGAAAAGATAAAAGAACTCAGCCAACAGGATCTGCTAACAGGTTTATATAACCGCCAATACTTTATGGAACAACTGCACGATGCAAAAGAATGTGCGGTAAATAATAGTACGCATGCAGGCGTACTTTACCTGGCCATCGATAACTTTCAGAAGATAAAAACCAATTTTGGCATGGCTGATGCCGACCTGGTACTACGCGACCTGGCTCATGTTATTGATAGCAACCGAAAGAGCGACCATCACCTGGCTCGATTAAGCGACGATGTTTTTGGCCTAATATGCCCGGCACAAAATGGAGATGATGCCGTTGAAGTCGCCCAAGCTTATGGTCAGGCTGTTGAAGATCACTTATTTGAGGTCGATGGAAAAACAATTCAGATAACACTTAGTACTGGTGTCACTTTGATAACTGAGAATGCCCCCGCCATCAATGATATTCTAGGTAGAGCTCAAACGGCGTCTCAAGAACTCGCTTCTCAGGACAACGCTGAAGAGATAAATGGAGTCAAACTGTACACGATTCAAACTGATAAGCCTTTAGATGACCATGACATGGCAATGGAGCTGATTCAGGATGCAATCGACAATGACAAATTCAAGCTGCTCTTCCAACCGATTATCAGCTTGAGAGGCGAAGGGGATGAGAACTACGAAGCCTTTATTCGCATGCTGAATGAAGAGGGCGAGGAAATTTCACCCTATGACTTCCTGCCACCAAGCGGCCCAAGTAATATGGCCAGCAAAATCGACAAATGGGTTATCTTACAAACAATTAAACACTTAAGTGAACATAGATCAAAAGGTCATGACACCAAACTCTTTATTAACCTGACCAGCGAGACGCTACAAGATCAAACCTTCACCTCATGGCTGAATGTAGCGCTGAAAGCCGCTCGCCTACCTGGCGACTCTTTAATTTTCCAGATATCGGAAAACAACGCTATCACTTACATGAAACAAGCAAAAGAGTTTGCCAAAGGTATCAGCACCCTACACTGTAAAATGTCGATCAATCAGTTCGGCCATGCCTTAAAACCTTTCAACCTTCTGAAACACTTAAGCCCAGAATACATCAAGCTTGAAGGTTCCTTTACTCAAGATATGCAAAAGGGTGAAGATTCAAAAGAACAGGCTAAAGAAATGATTCAGACCTTACAGTCCATGGGTAAACTCACTATCGTGCCGCTGGTAGAGAGTGCAGCCCTGCTATCAACTTTGTGGCAAGCGGGCGTCAACTATATTCAGGGTTACTACCTGCAAGCACCCTCTACAGAAATGAACTACGACTTTAGCGAAGAAAACTAATTGGAAAGCTTATTTCTCTTTCAGTTTGGCCAACTCCCAGAGCTGGTCTAGTTGAGTTAAGGGCACCTCGCTCACAGAAGTGCCCTGATTGCCCAATTGCTCCTCGATAAATTGAAAGCGCGAAGTAAACTTATCATTGGTAAGCTGAAGCGCATCTTGAGGAAGTACACCTAGAAAGCGCGATAGATTCAAGCAGCTGAAAAGCAAGTCACCAAACTCAGCTCGAATTTCAGGCCTTTTAAAAAGGTCTTCAGCCGTGCTTGTCTTACACTGCGCTTTCGCTTTTATGACTTCCTGCTTAAGCTCGTCCAGTTCTTCAGCTATTTTATCAAAAACTGGCTCTATTTCAGGCCAATCAAAGCCGTGCTTAGCTGCGCGCGCTTGAATATCCAAAGCCTGGTTCAGTACTCCATCTTTATTGGAAGCACCTTCTAGAATACTATCCTGAGCCTTTTTAACTTTCTCTGAAGACACCAAAGCTCCTTAGTTACGTTTTCTGCGAGCATCAATAATATTGGGTAATTGCTTGATCTTGGCTAGGGCTTGCCCAAGACTCGCCAAGCTCGACACATCCATTGCAATGGTAATGGTCGCAATATTTTCTTGTGGGTCAGAGTATGAATTCACGCCCGTTACATTGACCTTCTCGTTAGCTAGTACAATCGTTATATCCCGAAGCAGGCCTTCTCGGTCATAGGCTTGAATCTCAATACCCACACCATAGGCTGCATCGGCTTCATAGCCCCAGGAAACTTCTATAATACGATTTGGCTCCAAGTCTTCAAGCTGGAGCAAATTCATACAATCCTGTCGGTGTATCGAGACGCCTCGTCCAACTGTTATATAACCCGTAATTGGGTCTCCTGGCACAGGCTGGCAACACTTCGCCATAGTTGTTAGTAAGCGCCCAACGCCCTTGATCTTGATATCATCTCGCCCAGCACTATTCGCCGCTTTCTGCTGTGGTGCACCAAGACGAAGATCCAATTGCTGTTCTTTAGGCTGCAGAATTTTCTGAGCAACATTCGCTATATGCGTTGGCTTCACGTCTCCTGCACCAATCGCCGCAAATAGGTCATCCACCTTATTGAACTGAGTTTGTTCCACAAGTTCCGAGTAATGGATATCGCCAATAGACAAGCGCTTAAGCTCATCCTCCAGAAGTATTCGGCCATCAGTGATATTCTGAGATCGATTCTGTTGCTTAAACCAATGAACCAGCTTGGCTCGTGAGCGCGAGGTCTGAATATAGCCTAAACTCGGATTTAACCAGTCACGGCTCGGCGAAGCCTGGTTAGAGGTTAGAATATGAATCTGCTCGCCAGTTCGAAGCGGGTAAGTTAACGGCACGATACGACCATTTACTTTAGCACCACGACAAGCATGGCCCACCTCAGTATGAACACGGTAAGCAAAATCTACCGGCGTTGCGCCATTTGGCAAATCAACAACATGGCCATCAGGTGTAAATACGTAAATACGGTCTTCACCAACGTCTGAGCTTAGCTGGTTTGCAATTTCCGAGGCATCACCCACCTCCTCTTGCCATTCCAGTACTTGTCTAAGCCAGTTGATCTTTTCCTCATACCCTGAAGATCGACTTTTAACATCGGTACCTTTATAGCGCCAGTGAGCACAAACTCCCAGTTCGGCTTCCTCGTGCATTTCCCTCGTACGGATCTGCACTTCCATGACCTTTCCTTCTGGCCCAATGACAGCTGTGTGCAAAGAGCGATAGCCATTTTCTTTCGGGTTAGCAATATAGTCATCAAATTCGTAAGGAATATGCTTCCACAAGGAATGCACAACACCTAGTACCGAATAACAGTCTTGTACACTGGGCACCAGAATTCTAAAAGCTCGAATATCGTAAATTTCAGAAAAATCTAGATTCTTACGGCGCATTTTTCGCCAGATGCTATAGATGTGTTTACTTCGGCCAGCGACTTCGCCGCGGATGTGGGCATTCTCTAATTCAAGCTCAAGTTTTTCAGTCATTCTTTTTACAAAAGAATCCCGGTCAACTCGGCGCTCATCCAGCAATTTCGCTATCTTTTTATAGGCTGAAGTGTGTAAGTAGCGAAAAGACAGGTCTTCGAGCTCCCACTTGATATAGCCTATACCTAAGCGATGTGCCAAAGGCGCATAAATATCAAAGACTTCTCGTGCAACACGCTGACGTTTTTCGGAGTTCGCGTCTTTAACCGCTCGAATTGCGCAAGTTCGCTCTGCCAACTTGATGAGTACGACGCGCACATCATCAATCATGGTCACAAGCATTTTCCGGACGTTATCAATCTGCCCTTGAGTCTGACCTAAAACCATACCTTTAAATGGACGATGTGTTGCAGAGATCGCTGCCATTCGCGCAACACCTTCGATCAACTTGGCAGTTTCTCCGCCAAATTTTTTCGATACTTGCTCCAGCGGCAATTTACCTTCGCGGACAGCTCGATAAAGTATTGCTGCAATGATAGCTGTCTGATCCAATTCCAACTCGATCAGAATCTGAGCCATCTCCAAACCAATTACAAAACTATTGTGCTCTTTTGCCCAGACTCGATCTTCCTGGACCGATTTCTGCTCGATTTCAAGGCTAGTTTCACAGGCCTGGCGTACTGTCTCGATATTACCCAACTCGGTAATTGAACTGATTTTATCAAGCCATTGATCAATGGCGGCTTCGCCATCGAAATCCTCAATGTAATCTTCGCGAACCTTAACCATAAAACTACCTGTTTATTATTCTTAGCCTACTTACTATCGAAAACAGCTATCGACTCTAAATGCTCAGTATGGGGAAACATATCCAAAACCCCTGCCTGCATCAGACGATACCCTTGCTGCACCAAGATCCCCGCGTCACGCGCTAATGTAGCCGGGTTGCATGATATATAAACTATTCGTTTTGCCCCAAACTGCCTAATATTGCTCACGATATCCAAAGCACCTGCTCTAGGCGGGTCGATCAAAATCTTATCATAAACTCCCTTCGTCCAAGCTTGAGCCGAGAAGTCACTGTATAGGTTACTTTCATAAAAAGTGACATTTTCGATATCATTAGCTTGTGCATTAAACAAGCCTCTTTCCACCATATCCTGACTGCCTTCAACCCCAACAACTTCCTTAGCGCACTTTGCCATTGCCAAAGTAAAATTACCCAGTCCTGAAAACAGATCCAGAGCACGCTCATCAGATTTAAGTTCAAGTAGCTGCAGCGCGAGTAGAACCATCTTCTGATTCACACCAAGGTTGATTTGCGTAAAATCTTTTGGGTGGAATTGTAAGGCTAAATTTTGCTTCAATACCCGCAAATTATAGGACAAGTTAGCTTGGCCTTCTTCTCGGCACTCATTTTCCGGCCACAACTGCTGAATACTGGAAATGTCCCCTGCTTGCAGAAACACCGTCCACTTCTGCTCCTTCGCAAGGTTTCTAAGCATTTCCAAGTCACTCTGCTCAAGAGGCTTCACATGCCGAATCAACACGCCTATTCCCTCACGACTCAAGGACAGTTCCAGGTGGCCAAGTGCTTTATGCACCGAGATTGAAGCAACAAGTTCTTTAAGTACGGGTAAGGCACTTGAAAGCTCACTAGCCATAATTGGGCAAGAATCTATATCTAATGTCTCTTTGGAGGCTTTTTTACGAAAGCCAATTCGAAGCCCTTCTCCTTTTCGGCCATAGTCGACACTGAGCCGGACACGCGAACGATAACCCCACGGCTCACTCTCGACAAGCGGCAACCATTGTTGCGGAGCCAAATCCCCAAAGTGCTTAAGCTGGTCAGCCAATACAGTTTGTTTATGCGCCAGTTGAGCTTTATGCCCCATATGTTGGAGGCTGCAGCCACCACAAGTTCCATAATATGAGCATACAGCTTCAACACGTTGATCTGAAGCTTGCATCACTTTCACCGCAGCCAGCTCATCATATTTAGCACGATGAGCCAAGACCTCAGCCAAAACAGTCTCACCGGGCAAGGCATAATGCACAAATTGCGTTTTGCCTTTATTTTTGGCGATACCTCGCCCCTCATGACTGAGAGACAGAATTTGACACTGAAGCAAGCCACTATCAGAGCTATCAACATCGTTGGCGAGGTTCTTGGACTCCAGGCTCACTTTCACCCGAGCTTCCTGCTTCGAATCTTTAAGTTCACGCTCAAGTGATTTTTTTTGCTTTTTAGACTGCTCACGCAGCTTAGTTCTATGCTTAGAAAAAATATTTGCCATAGTTACACGCTACCGAGCCACCTGCTCACGAAAAAACACCTGTTGAAAGGTAACGATCTCCACGGTCACAGATAATGGCGACGATCACCGCATTTTCAAGCTTGGCTGACAAGCGCAAAGCTGCAGCCACGGCTCCGCCTGAGGACACACCGCAAAAAATACCTTCCTGTGCGGCAAGGGCCTTCATTGTTCTTTCCGCTTCATCTTGCCCCATCTCGACCACTTCATCGACTCGTGAGCGATCAAAAATACTCGGCAGATACTCTTCAGGCCAGCGACGAATACCGGGAATTGCCGCATTTTCTGCAGGTTGCAAACCCACTATCTTGATATCTGGGTTCTTTTCTTTCAGAAACCTGGAGTTTCCCATAATGGTACCTGTCGTTCCCATGGCACTGACAAAGTGAGTAATTTTTCCATGAGTTTGCTCCCAGATTTCAGGCCCCGTCCCGCAATAATGAGCCAAGGGGTTGTCATCGTTCGCGAACTGGTCGAGGACAATGCCCTTGCCTTCGGCCGCCATTGACTGCGCCAGGTCACGAGCGCCCTCCATACCTTCTTCTTTGCTAACATAGAGCATTTGTGCACCGTAAGCTTCCATTGAGGCCTTCCGTTCCATGCTAGCGTTGTCTGGCATAATCAGGATCATCTTGTAGCCCTTGATTGCCGCAGCCATCGCTAAAGCAATCCCCGTATTGCCACTCGTTGCTTCGATTAAGGTATCACCGGGCTTTATCTGCCCTTTTTCCTCTGCCCTCTGAATCATACTTAAAGCAGGCCTATCCTTCACCGAACCTGCAGGGTTATTACCCTCAAGTTTGACTAGCAGGATATTAGTTGTCTGACCAGGTAAACGCTGTAACCTGACGAGGGGGGTATTTCCAACATAGTCTTCAATCGTAGGAAATTCGTTTTTTGCATCACTCATTGGGAGTAAAATTCCTGTTCAATATTCTGTTTACAGAGTATGTATTAATTCAATGCGCCCAGTCTAGAATGCCTAATTCACAGACAAGACAATAAAACGACACTAGATCAAATTAGCACCGTTTAATCATACTAATTTCTGTAAAGCTTGCTATGGCAGTCCATCGTACAATTGTCCATAATACATAGTTCATGATATACCACACGGCCTGACAAAGCCTTATATTATATAAGTTTAAATCCATGAAACCTATCAAGCTCAAGTCTCGCATCGCACTGATTGCCTCCTTGCCTCTAGTATTAATATTTCTTGGCTTAGGCCTAGTATTAGCCGACCACAGGCTAAATGTCGTTGAAAAACAGTTTTTCCAACAGCTAAGTCTATTAACCCAGACCAGCGCCAGCATCACAGCTCAACACTTGCGAAACAAAGCCACGCAAAAAGATGATGAAAAGCAATCAGAACTAAACGATCTGAATAAATACTTTGACACGCTACTTGCTTCCCCCCTTATCGAATCGATTACGCTACTCAATTCAAATCATAAGGTCTTAAAACACCGAGGCACTCAGCTATCCGCACGACTTAACCCAACAACCTTTCCCACAGTCAGCCCAAAAATTATCGAGACAGGCAATGAAAACATTTTCGTCATACCGCTGAATACTGAAAAGCGCTCAGCCACTCTTTCATCTTTGACTCAAAGTAGACTAAAAAAACAAGTTGGCCCAAGCACCTATCAACAGGAACAGAGTAAGGCATGGTTATTAATCAACACCAACCGGGGCTCCATGAACCAAGAAATCGGCAACACAGTCATGAAGGCTATCTGGTTAATGTTAGTCGGCGCAATCCTTTGCTATTTCTCTGTGCGTTTTTTGATTAAACAAATAATAGCGCCAATTAAAGAAATTGGGCTGCATTTAGGTAAGCTGGCTGACGGCAATTCCGACATACACATTCAAACTGTTTTCCCTAGCGAACTTAACCAGCTGGCTCACAGCGCTAATCAGTTAGGTGAGCGCTTGAGCCAAACTCAATCTGACATGACGCAAGAAATTGAACAAACTACAGAAGACTTGCGAGAAACTCTCGAAACAATTGAAATTCAGAACGTAGAGCTCGATATAGCGAGGAAGCAGGCTGTTTTGGCAAACCGAACCAAGTCAGAATTTTTAGCCAATATGAGTCATGAAATTAGAACACCACTGAACGGCATTATTGGTTTCACCAACCTCTTACTTAAAAGCAACCTGAACAAACGACAAATAGACCACCTTAGTACAATCAAAAAGTCTTCAGAAATTCTGCTACTAATCATAAATGATATTCTCGACTTCTCAAAAATAGAAGCCGGTAAGCTATTGCTAGAAAAGGGTACCATTGAATTTCGGGAGCTTATCGATGACGTGGTTGCTATGCTTGCACCGACGGCTCACGCCAAGAATCTGGAGTTGGTTCACCTACATTACCAAGACGTCCCCAGGGCCATTATTGGCGATCCTCTGCGCATCAAACAAGTTGTCACCAACCTGGTCAATAATGCAATCAAGTTTACCCAGGCTGGTGAAGTCTTAGTCAGGGTGATGTTAGCCGATGACGAAAATGACCTCAGCCGCGAGTCTGTCAAAGTGTCAGTGACCGATACAGGCGTTGGTTTGTCTCGCGCCCAACAACACTCGATTTTTAACGCCTTTTCCCAAGCTGACGCCACAACTGCGAGAAACTTTGGCGGCACAGGTTTAGGGCTCGCGATATCCAAGAACCTAATTGAGCAAATGGATGGTGAAATTGGCTTTGAGAGTGAGCTTGGCAAAGGCTCTACATTCTGGTTTACCTTACCCATAGAAAAACCAGGCAACGAGCTTGAACAGCTCCCAACCCAAGAGCAGCTAAGAGGCAGCCATATAATATGCTACGAACCCAAAGGGTCCGCCAGACTTGCAATAGAGCATATGTTCAACTCCTGGGGTGTAGACTACCAGTTTGCCGAAAGCAAATTACAACTGATAACCCTGGCAAAAGTTGCTGAGACCCAGAAAGATCATCGCCGACTAACCTTGGTGAGTCTGGATAAAAGCCAGTTAGGCGTCCCTGAATACACCTCGATCATGCAAACCCTTCAATCACTAGGTCAACGAGTTTTGCTCATTACGCCGACCCTAGAAGACTACGATACCGAAGCCATTCAAAGCGCCAGCGCACACTTGGTGAAGCCGCTCACCCGACAGCGTTTTTACAATGAGCTATGCGAACTAAGCATGGAAAACTACACTAAAAAAAGCATCTTGAAAAAGCTCACAACCCCTATTTCAACGCCTATTAAAAAAGATAGACAACCAATTCTTGTCGTGGATGATAATGATATCAACTTATCGTTAGTGGTCTCAATTCTGGAAAGCATGGGGATACAAGCAGAGTCCGCTAATGACGGCTTTGAAGCAATCAGCAAATGTCAGGAGACCTCGTACAAGCTTATTTTTATGGATATTCAGATGCCAGGAATGGATGGTGTTGAAGCGATGAAGCGCATCCGGCAGATTAATCAGCAGTATAAAACAGCAACGATCATTGCACTGACTGCCTACGCCCTTCCCGAAGAACAACAAACCTTTCTCAACCAGGGTTTTCAAACACTTATCACCAAACCAATTGATGAAGAAAAGCTCAGTAAAACAATCACAGAATATCTTCCCGAGCTAGCCAGTGACCTAGGTCAGAAGCAAGCTACTACGTCTATGCCTGCATCGCCCAAAGACAATAGCCCAGTTCACTTACCGGAAACAAATAATACCACCCCAGACCCTCGTCAATCTCAGGCTATTCATTCATCACACACGCCAATTAAAATCATCGATATAGAAGAAGGCGTGAGTTTGTGTAACGGTAACCAAGATCTTGCGGAAACTTTCTTAAAAAAGTTTTTGGAAAGCTTACCAGGTGAAAAAGAACGAATTGAGCAGCTATTCCAAAACAATCAGCTCGAACTACTTGAAGAGTCTGTCCACAAATTACATGGCGCCTGCCATTATTGTGGCGTTCCAAAGTTAAGAAAAACAGTAAAAGATACCGAACATGCTTTAAAAACTTACGAGCGACAGTTGGATACATACATAAATGAGCTTCTCGAAGACATTCAGCGAGTTCTTGATACGGCTAATGAATTGAAGCTAATCCCCTCTTGAGTCACCAGCTAAGCGCTATGCGGATCACACTCTGAAACATAGGCGCTTTTTTAAAAGCCTCGAATTAGATATATTAACTCGGTTAACTCAACCCGAAAGGATTATTAACTTTGGATGCGAGCTATGATCAAGCTCCGAATGTGTAAGTGCATCCAAGTTCAACGATATGGAATACGTTAGAGCTACTAACGTAATTTGCTAAAAAGGTTAATGCAGCTTATGTCCTCACGTCGCTCTCCGCTCCCCAAAACCATTTCGATTATGGTTTTCCTATTTTTGCTAGGCACCCTACAAGCATGCGGACTCCCCGAAGAACAAGGTGGCACTGATGGTAGTTCCAGCGATTTAGATTCTGATAGCGATACCGCACGAGACCCAGATTTAACCCTCGGAAAAACTCTGATAATCAACGCAGAACGACTAGACGGTTCAACAGACCTAAGCCTAGGTCAAATATCCTTAGTTTCACTAAATGCCGACTTCAACGAAACCTCTGACGGCAACCTCCCCACCTGGGACGTAACGAGACTTGAGGACTCCAGCAACATCCAAATGTTTATCGAGTCCGATTACATTGAACAAATTAACCACGTAATAAAAATCCGCTATAGTGACGATGAAATTTATTACGCAGCCATCCCTTACATCCCAATCGCGGTTAATTCTACTGCACAAGTTACCACTAATATTTTTACTCATTACCTACTCAAAAAGGTATTTGATCAAATTCCCGACTCTAGCGCTTTGTTAACTCACCAACCTTGTCTTACCGATAACCCTGTGATTGGCTGTGATAACCAACCTAGAGCTAAGCAAGACTACTTATCAATGATAAATAATGCTGTTGGCGAGTTTAACTTCGAACTTTCCAACAACAATAATATTTCACAGGCAATAGAAACCTTGGAACAACAAGACGAAATTCGTCACTATGTGGAAGCTGCTGCGACAGAGTTAACCAGAGCAACGAGCCCTTTCGCAAAAGGTACAATGCGCGAAGTGACTGGCCTGGGTTTCGATGAAAATGGCGACGTTTTCTCTACACCTCCACCTTTGCCAAAAACTTATAACAGTGCATTTCTTGCCCTCTCTTTAAGCGATATCAACGCAACTAATAGGAGCGTAGAATCCATTGGCTTTGCTGCATCCAATTCAACCATCGTCGAAAACAGGGAGCTAGCCAATGAACTGCCCGCTTACCCCAAATATCAAAGCACCACCTATTTAACGGACTTACGCCGCGAGTCAGCGCTATTTATCGATATCCCTTATGAACGCACAAGCCTAACCGTGAGAGATATTAACGACAGCGATATTGACCGATCTGAGCCAATCAACGCTTATGCTTCAGCCTCTACGCCCGACTCTTTCTTAAGTAGGGAAGGCAACATATTGGAAGCACGTACATTAAGCCCATCTCAACCGGGTGATGTGACTGATACAAAAGATGTCGCGTGGCAATACGAACCTATTTTCGCCAAGCTCTACCAAGTAAACGAATATGAACCAGACTCGGTTTACTCACCTGTCGAGGAAGAGGAAGATATTGATTATGGAAACGAACCAACTTGGCTAACTGGTGGCAACTTTAGCAAAGCCGCGAACTACATTGTCAAAAATCCAAATACTGAAGATGAAGAATTAGGAGACCAGATCGAAGATATCAATCTTTTTTCATGGGAAGTACACGCTCAGCAAACACCTAGCACTTTTTCCACCAGCTTACTTAATGGCAAAAGCTACGGAGTAATATCCTTCTCTCAGAAGCTCAATGATACAGATAAAATAATAGAAATCTTTGGCGAAACAATGATTTGGAATGCATCTGGTAGTTTTTTCAGCCTGGAGCAGCCTATTAATAACCCCCACTATAGAAGCCATACCCTAGCTCGTCTCGCCAACAACAACTCACAGTCATTGACAACGCAAAGAGGAATTATTGAGGACTCACGCAGATTCTTTAGTGAACTGAGCGAAGTATCAGACCCAAGCAGCGAGACAGGCATTTCAGAGGTAAATAGAGGTATATTGAAGCTCGATGGTGGTCTCGAAGCACCTATTGGTCACGCGACAGAAAGCGGAAGTCATTTTGCGTTTTCCTTCAACACCTCTGATACAACTGTGACTACTGATCGTGGGACAGGAATTATTCTCGGCGTTGAGCTAGAGGAAGTAAGCAGCCCAATCTTTCCCGATACCGACGATGTAATACAGTTTACCTATCATATACAAGGTAATAGCATGACTATTTTGGACGAAACAAACAGTCTACAAAATCTGAACGGATCAACTCTGCATATTACCGATAGACTAAATGCAGGTTCAAGCAATGACTGTCATGCCACACTGCAATTATCGAGAATCTACGTTACTCATACCCTGACCAGCAACCCAGAGACGAACTCCCTCAGCTCTCCGAATCAAGACTCTCAAGCGTCGGTAGAAAGTGACACTTGCCGTGTTACCTTTAACGAGATTGAAATTAGCTTTGCTGATGTGTTGGGGCAAGCTTTAACATTAAAGGGATTTATATCAAAATCTGACGACAGCGCGACTCCAGGGAATCTCCTAACTTTATTATGGCTACAGGAAAACAGCATTGGTTTAGTACTTGCTGGCAAAGATCAGATATTAAAACCAGGCTTCGAATAAAGCCTGGTCGAGAGTAAAATGAAAGACGATATAAACGAAAAAAAGCTAACTAGTAAAATCAAATCTGCCTTCAGCTCCCTTTCTCAGGAAGCTATTACTCACGCACTAATTTTGTATTACACCCTACGCGAACCAAACACTCCAGCATGGGTAAAAACGGTTATTCTCGGAACGCTCGGCTACTTCATTAGCCTTATTGACGGGATTCCTGACTTAACCCCCGTTCTTGGCTACACCGATGACATATCTGTAATGGCTGCGGCAATCGCCACGCTGTCTCGATACATCACACCTGAAATCAAAGCGAAAGCTAAACATAAAACTGATGCTTTCTTTCCAGCTAAAAAAACTGATCAAAAGAAGACTTCAACTGAAGCGCCACCCGATAAACCAGAACAGTAAGCATGAGCACTATCCTCCCACCTATTGCCACCACCTTATTTGCACTATACAGCCAGATTAAATAGATAATGCAGCACCATATTTACATGCGTACGCTGTAATCTTGTACTTGTAGGTGTCTCTCGATAAAATTTTACTAAAATACTATGAGGGGTATATATGCTCAGCTTTCTTCCTGGCCCAGTTAAAGGGGCTATTATTCTGATTTTAGTTATTCTGAACACTTTGCTCTGGATGCCTATTTTAGTCGTTGGCGCTCTGCTTAAGATCATCATTCCCATCAATATCGTCAAAAAAATTGTGACTAAAACCCTTATTGCCTGTGCAACAAACTGGGTTTCTATGAACAACTTTTTTATGGCAATGTTTCTGAAGGTTGAGTGGGATTTTACCAGTGTTGAAGGGCTAACAAAAAATGATTGGTACTTTGTAAATTGTAATCATCAATCTTGGTCAGATATTCCAATCACTCAAAAAATCTTGAACCGCAAAATCCCTATGCTTAAGTTCTTCCTTAAAAAAGAACTTATCTGGGTACCGATTATTGGCATCTGCTGGTGGGCTTTGGACTTCCCTTTCATGAAGCGCTCCACTCCAGCACAAATAAAGAAAGATCCATCACTTGCCGGTAAAGATCTGGAAACCACACAAAAGGCTTGTGAGAAGTTTAAAACAACGCCAGTATCAGTATTTAACTTCCTCGAAGGTACTCGTTTCACACCGGAAAAGCATGCGCGCCAAGAGTCCCCATTCACAAACCTGCTAAAGCCTAAAGCGGGTGGAGCAGCTTTTGTTCTAGGCAGTATGGGCTCTCAAATGAATACCATGCTGGATCTTACAATTGTTTACCACGATAAAGATATCGGACCGTGGGATCTCTTCTGTGGTCGTATTTCGAAAGTAACCGTCCATATTAACAAAATAGAAATACCTAAAGAGTTCTTAGGTAAAGACTATAGTAGCGACCCTGAGTTTAAAGCAGCTTTTCAAGCTTGGTTAAATACACTTTGGGAAAATAAAGATCAGCTAATTACGGATATTAAAACACGTAATAATATCAACTAACGGTAGGAATAAATCCGAACTCATATCAGCCCGAAACAATCATCTTGCTTCGGGCTTTTTTGTGCCTCTTAGCCTGACCGGCAGCCCGGCATTTAAAGCATCCATAATTAAGCCCGGACAGGCCGGGCTATATCAAGCATTCATAGCCTAGAGTGTGAGATAAACACCTAGATAGCCAACAACACCTAATACCACAGTATATGGCAAGGCCATAACCACCATCTTGCCATATGATAAACGCACCAATGGCGCTATCGCAGAGGTCAACAAGAACAAGAAGGCCGCCTGACCATTTGGCGTTGCAACACTAGGTAGGTTTGTTCCGGTATTAATCGCTATGGCAAGCTTTTCAAAATGCTCGCGACTAATAGAACCGGCATCAAAGGCACTCTTCACTTCATCGATATAAACAGTCGCAACAAAGACATTATCACTAATCATCGACAGTACTCCATTCGCAATGAAGAACATGCCAGGCTGGGCACTTTCATCAAGCGACAGAACATAGTTAATCACACCCGAAAATAAGTGCAGCTCATGAATTACACCGACAATCGTGAAAAAGACAACGAGTAAAGCTGTAAACGGTAATGCCTCTTCAAACGCTTTACCAATTTGATGCTCTTCATTGATCCCAGTAAAGACAGTTGCAAGAATAATGACTGTTAAACCAATTAGCCCTACCGCAGCCAAATGCAAAGCTAGTGATACGCATAACAGTACTGCCACTGCACCTTGAGCAATCAACTTAGCTTTAAATTCCGGGGTCATTTTAGCCTTCTCTTCCTGATCAAAGTTTTCTAGAATCTTCCGAACCGAGCCTGGAATCTTAGCCCCGTAGTCAAATTTTTTGGTTTTCTCTAACAGAATACAAGTAAGCAAGCCAAAAAACAGAACCGGCATTGTAATCGGTGCCATTTGCAAGAAAAACTCTACGAAGTCCCAACCCAGTTTTTCAGAAATTAGTAGATTCTGAGGCTCACCCACCTGTGTACAGACACCACCCAAGGCAGTCCCTACAGCACCATGCATCATCAAGCTACGTAAGAATGCTCGAAACTGGGCAAGGGCCTGACGATGATCCTCATGAACGTCATCATCATCTCCATGGTCATGATCAATATGATGAAACTTCTTGCCCGACGCGACTTTGTGGTAGACAGAGTAAAAACCGACACAGACACTGATAATGACTGCGGTAACAGTTAAAGCATCGAGAAAAGCTGACAAAACAGCTGAAGCAACACAAAAGACTAAGGACAATTGCGTCTTCGATCGAATACCAAGAATGATTTTGGTAAATACGATGAGCAGCATACTCTTCATAAAATAAATCCCCGCCACCATGAAGATCAGCAACAGAATAACCTGCAAGTTATTCTCAAGTTCATGATAAACCGTCTCGGGCGACACCATACCTATCAGCACGGCTTCCAGCGCTAGCAAGCCACCCGGCTGCAATGGATAACACTTTAATGCCATCGCCAAGGTAAAAATGAACTGCACTATCAATAGCCATCCCGCAACATAAGGCGCAAGGGTAAACAAGATAGGATTAAAGACTAAAAATGCAATAATTGCGTTCTTGTACCAACTGGGCGTGTTGCCCAAAAAGTTTTTATAAAAAGCCTGCGATAAACTTCTGGCCATTCTAACTTCCTAAATCTCAGGGCTACAAGATTGGTATTTCATAGGGTGCTGAAATACGTCCTAATACGTAGCGAACTGCAACTCACTGAGTCAATGCGGATAATTAACTACTTGATGTAACAGACATAAAAAAGAGGGGTTTCCGCAATAAACACTGTGTCGTGCTTACTGCGGTAACTTTCAGTGCCCGTTTCCGGGGCGGCGGGGATTGTACGCTAAAAAACTAGCAAGTCCTATTCAACTTTAATGAAAAAATAAATATCTACATTGATATCGTTATCATCATCTTTATAACGAACCTGGTATTCAGACTCCCCCACGGCATCAAAGGTCACTAAGCCCGAACTAGAGATGTCAGCAGCCTCACCTGAAAGCGCAGTTCCGATCACCGACCAACTAGTTTCTTCCTCATCAGCCAGATCAACAATCCCTTCATCCCCTTTAGTATCAACGGTATAGAGTTTTAGCTGCGCCTCGCCGTCTTCCAGATCCAGTTCAATAGTGTCATCATCGTTATAGCTGTCATTCCCATACTTTACACGAAGCGATACCACCTCAACCGCTGCCTCTACATCTACCGCAAGTAAGGCTGACTGCAGCTCTCCTGAGCCTCCGGGGTCACAAGTAGCACTCACATTGCTAGACCCTTCAAGCAGTAGTTCAGCCAAGCCAGTGTCGGTATCAGAGAATGCCAGAATTGTTATATCAGAAGACCCCCATTGGACGTTTTCAGTTATATCAACGGGGTCTGAGCCATAATCACCCAGCGCTGAAAATTGACTACTTTCTTCCGCATAGAGCATTTCATCAGCAGAGCTGACGGAAATACTAGTCAGACCTCCCGCCACGACTGAAACTGTCACCCCTTCACTATCAATATCATCCTGGCTTGCTATGATTTGCGCATCATCAATAGACAAACCAGAGAGGACTCCTTTATCTTCTCTCGAGCCATCAGACAGCGCTACATCACCAACATAAATAACCGAGCTATCACTGACACTCCAGCTTACTTTATCCGAAATGTCTGCCTCATCACCGTCACTATATGTTCCCCTTGCAAGCAGTTGTTGCGAGGATGTTTGACATACTGGAAGGCTCGCAGGTTGATTACTGACGGCTATCGAGACCAAGGGTGCATCGGAAGAGCGCAATGCCTTAGTCGCCGAAAGGTCGGCAAGCCGTGCTATTACATCCGCCGTACCGTTAGATTTACCTGTCGCCACACCATTACTATTCACCGATATAATCGAAGAGTCTGAACTCGACCAGCTTACCGAACTTGTAATATCAATCTGGCTGGCACCGCCATCAACATTTCCCAAGGCTGTGAATGTCTCGGTCTCCCCTTCACGCACGCGATCATTCGAGGAAACAATAGAAATAGAGGTCAAATTCTTAGTGTTGACTTCAACGGCTTGAATATAAGTTTGCTCATTACCCACACCACAAGCTGTTAAGACAAAGCTAACTAAAAGTAAAACAGCCCGTGTCATCTTTTTTACTGAACACATATTAAGTCCTTTTTAACTAGAAACTTTGGCGTAAGCCCAAGCTCACACCATCCAGAGAGAGGTGATCCTCATCATAATAACGAAGGCCCTGAATATTGATAAAGGTCTCACTCGAACCCAAACGAAATTCAGCACCACCACCGTAGACAACGCCATGATACAACTCTCTATCTACGGGGCTGGAGGCGCTGCGGGTCATTTCCAGTTCAGACATGCCATAGCCAAGCAAGATAAACAATTTCCCACCGTTCTCAGCCTCTGGAGACTCGAAACGACCCAATATCCCAACCGAAGATACGAGACTCATATCAATACCAATATCGTCTCCCTCAGTGACACCTTGTGCGGCATAAACTTCAAGCCCTACTTGAGGCTCCAAATATAATCCCGCTCTCAGACCAGCTCCAGAGATATCGAACTCCGCTTCGCCACTTTGTTCATTACCAATAGTATTTATCAGGTAGTGGGCATCCAGCCCGGCATAATATTTAGGTTTATCTTCTGCAAAAGCGATACTGCTTAGAGCAAGTAAACATATACTCCCCCCAATGCATTTCTTTAAATTCATTCTCGTCTTCCCTTATCCATACCTTAAATAATGGTTTCCTAGCTTATCAAACTAGCGAGCAATCTTATCCTAATTTTTCGTTAAGCCAGAACAATAAAAATTTATCTACCACTAAGGTGATATTGTTTTTTTGAACTACATTGATACAGGCCCCAATCCTTATCAACTAATGGACGGTAATAAACATGAACCATCAAGAACAAATACAACCTCAATGGAAGCTAATTATCGGCTTCGCGCTAGCTTTGCTGATCACAGTTGGCTCGCTATTATCTGGTAGTGGGGCTATCGGCATATCCGGTAGTATTATCGCGCTTATCCTGGTGACCGCCATCGCATTCATTAACATCCATAACACACAGAACAATCTGGGCGCCCCAATCTCTCAGGTGAAGCATTTAGTCGATGAAATTTCCATGGGGAACTTTTCGAACGCTTCAGAAAATACTGGTGCGAAGAACAATAGCCTAGCCTCCAAGCTACAGGCTTTAGCTTATAGCCAACAGGAAAAACAAAACGAAATAGAGGCTTCTCAAGCCTCCACTCAGCGGATTATCTCTGCCTTAAACGTCTGCAACACCAATGTCATGATGGCCGATGATGACTACAACATTGTCTATATGAATGACTCCGTAAAGGAAATGATGCAAAGTGCTGAAGCAGACTTAAAAGTGGTACTTCCCAACTTTAATGCTCAAGCACTTATGGGAGAGAGTATTGATGTCTTCCATAAAAATCCGGCTCACCAACGGAGTATGCTAGAAGGCTTGCAAACTCAATATAACGGAAAAATCCAAGTTGGCACTCGAACATTCAGTTTGATAGCCACACCAATCTTTGATGATGAACACCAACGACTCGGCACCGTCGTCGAGTGGGATGATCAAACCGCGCAGCTAGCCAAGGAACAGGCTGAAGCTCAGTTGGCAGCAGACAATACGCGAATCAAACTAGCGCTAGATGTGTGTAGCACCAACGTCATGATGGCCGACGCTGAGTTCAATATCATTTATATGAATGAATCAGTACAAGAAATGATGAAAACTGCGGAAAGCGACTTGAAAGCAGAGCTTTCTCGCTTCGACGCCGATAACCTGATTGGCAACAATATCGACATCTTCCATAAGAATCCAGCGCATCAACGCAGCATGCTTGAGAAGCTCACCAGCACTTACCAAACCAACATTACGGTTGGGCCACGCACATTTAACTTAATCGCGACCCCTATTTTTGCTGAAAACAAAGAACGAATCGGTACTGTCGTTGAATGGAATGACCGAACAGAAGCGCTTGCTCAAGAAACAAAAGCCAAACAACTCGCCGAGGAAAATGCAGGCGTTAGACTGGCTCTCGATGTTTGTAATACCAATGTGATGATGGCCGATGCAAATTACAACATCAATTATATGAACAAAGCAGTACAGAATATGATGCGCGTAGCTGAGGCAGACTTACGCAAAGTGCTGCCAAACTTTGATGCCAATAACCTTGTTGGCAACAACATCGATGTTTTCCACAAAAACCCTGCACACCAACGCAGTATGCTTGAGCGTCTGACCAGTACATATCAAACTGAAATTAAGGTCGGTGTACGTACCTTTGGCCTAACTGCGACACCTATATATGGCGAAGACCAAACTCGCTTGGGTACCGTCGTTGAATGGTCAGATAGAACTGATGAGGTTGCGCTAGAAGGTGAAATTAACAGTTTGATAAATGCCGCCAACGATGGAGACCTTCGACAACGAATTGACCTAACCGGTAAAAGTGGCTTCTTCGAAAACCTCAGTAATGGTTTGAACTCTCTAATGGACAAGACATCCGAGTTTGTCAGTGAAGTCGGCGTGATATTTGAAGCAATGTCTGAAGGTGATCTCACCAAGAGTATCGAAAACAATTACAAGGGCGAGTTACTTGCCATCAAAAACAATGCAAATAACAGCGTTACCAAACTAAGTGAAGTGCTAACACGCATTCAAATCGCCTCAGAAACGGTTCGCACTTCTTCACAAGAAGTCGCGGAAGGCTCCGATGACTTAAGTCGACGAACCGAATCGCAAGCCAGCTCACTGGAAGAAACCGCTTCCAGCATGGAGCAAATTACAGCCACCGTAAAACAAACGTCGGAAAATGCCTCCGAGTCAAACACTATGGCAAGCGATGCGAAGGGTAAAGCGGAGCAAGGCGGTGAAGTTGTTCAAGGTGCCGTTAGTGCGATGCGTGAAATAATGGAATCTAGCAACAAGATCAACGACATTATCGGCGTGATCGATGAAATTGCCTTCCAGACCAACCTCCTCGCCTTGAATGCTGCGGTTGAAGCCGCAAGAGCTGGTGAGCAAGGCCGTGGCTTTGCTGTCGTTGCTGGAGAGGTTCGTACCTTATCGCAACGTTCTGCTGCCGCGGCGAAGGAAATCAAAGACTTGATTCGTGACAGTGTAAACAAGGTAGAATCCGGCTCAGCCATGGTTAACCAGTCTGGGCAAATGCTCAATGACATCGTCCAGTCAGTTGATCGCGTTGCCAAGATGATCAATGACGTCAACACTGCAGCAATCGAACAAAATAGCGGTATCAGTCAAATCAATCAGGCCGTTGCGCAAATGGACGAAATGACTCAGCAGAACGCGGCTTTGGTTGAGCAAACCTCTGCTGCAAGCCGTTCAATGTCTGAAGAAGCGAGCAACATGAATCGCCTGATTGCCTTCTTCCGCTTAGATGCTTCGCAGAGCTCGCATAGTTCTTCTCCCTCCTTCGCTTCAGCTCCGTCAACACCTGCAGCAAGTTACAGTGCACCAGAACCAACTAAAGAACCTGTCATCACCTACCAGGCAAGCAGTGCTGCGCAAGAGGATAACGGTGCAGCTTCGTTTTCAGAAGACGATGAGTGGGAAGACTTCTAAAAACACTTGATATCACGCATACTCAAAAAGACCGGTATATTTCCGGTCTTTTTTTTCGACTTTAGTAAACTGGATTTACAATTGTAAATGTA
>NZ_LWFE01000840.1:0-395 GCF_001635675.1 Oleiphilus sp. HI0061
TAATCGAATCGAGCAGGTGATACTCCTTTCCTCGCACAGTATAAGGAGAGTAATTGCCTTTTGGGCTGATTGGCTCCCATTTAGGGATTGCATCTGGCACCTTGGATACATCGAACTCTCCAGTAGGCCCGACATCATGCTTCATGCTGTAGCGAGAACTACTACAAGCCAGCAAAAGCAGGGCCAGGCAACACAAGAGAATGCAACGCAAACTACTCAACACCTTAGTTCATTCCTAGCTTTAGAGCCTCGGAAAGCTGGTAAACTGCCATCGCATATAAATGACTATGGTTATAGCGAGTAATCACGTAAAAATTCCTCAAGGTTAACCAATACTCTTCACCGGTAGCCCCTTGAAGTATCTGAAGTTTCGCAGGCATATTCTTATCCAAACC
>NZ_LWFE01000841.1:0-483 GCF_001635675.1 Oleiphilus sp. HI0061
TGGCATTATGGTTGAGAGCAATCTTAAGTTTGGTAACCAATCGATTCCTGAAGATTTATCTCAGCTTGAGTACGGCGTATCAGTTACCGATGCTTGTATCGACTGGGAGACAACTGAAAAATCGTTACTGGAAATGCACGAGAAACTAAAAGACGTGCTACCTAAGCGATAAACAGTTCAAACGATTTAAAGTAATAAAAAAGCCGCTCAATCTGAGCGGCTTTTTTATTGATAAGCACAAATGGTCACTCCAACCATTTCAGCTTATCGCGCAAGCTAACAACATCGCCAATAATAATTAAAGTCGGAGCGGCAACCTTTTGGTTCTTGATAATATCCACAATAGTTGACAGCGTTCCTTCATAAACCTTTTGATGCCTTGTTGTCCCTTTGGAAACCAGAGCTATAGGCTTATCAGTACGCATCCCATTCTCAATCAGAGATGAACAGATGGTTGCAAGCCCCGTTAAGCCCATATAAAAA
>NZ_LWFE01000842.1:0-240 GCF_001635675.1 Oleiphilus sp. HI0061
GTTATTCGCAGGTATTGAGTATCGGTTTTAAGACATGATGACTAAAGAACGCTCAGGTATTTTTTTCATACTGTGCCTTTTGCTTGCACTCTTATTGACCTGCAACCAAGATGCAGAGGCAGCAAAAAAGCATGGAGCAATGAAAAACAGTTTGCTGCCTGAGTGTCAAGGTATGGCACTTCCATCTGTGCATTGTGGACGCGCTCCATCGTATGCCGAGGGTAAGGATAAAGTGTATGT
>NZ_LWFE01000843.1:0-319 GCF_001635675.1 Oleiphilus sp. HI0061
TCCATGGCATCATCTTACGAAGCTCACCACCAACCTGCTCGATTGGGTGCGCAGCATTGTTACGACGGTACGCAGTCATTGAAGGATAGTTTGTTGCACCCTCTGAAATGAACATTTTCGCATACTCACCATTCTGAATACGCTTAAGCGCATTACGCATCGCTGCACGAGACTCTTCGTTAATAACTTCTGGGCCCGTTACATACTCGCCGTATTCAGCATTGTTTGAGATTGAGTAGTTCATATTGGCGATACCGCCTTCATACATAAGGTCTACGATCAACTTCATTTCATGCAAACATTCGAAGTAAGCCATTTC
>NZ_LWFE01000844.1:0-583 GCF_001635675.1 Oleiphilus sp. HI0061
GATAGATGAAGGCGATCGTTACAGCATCTCACATGTGAGTATTTGGGAAGACACGAATACAATCGAATTTAAGACCTACCCTAAAGGCACCGAGTTATTAAAAGGCTTAGAAAGCCATTGGGATGCCCAACGACTGGTATGGTTTACCAAAGGTTTTTACAAAGCTGAAACTCGTGAAGATCGAATAGTCATGTCTGACCTAAGAATGGGCGTTGAAGGCGCTTATGCATTCAATTTCGCCATTGCAGAACAAGTAAACCAAGATACTCAAGTATCGACTATTTCGCCTATCAAAGCCATACGTGTCAACGATTCACTTGATTGGACAAAGCTTACATTACTGTGGGACCGACTTTGGGACTCAAGTGTTTCACTGCATCCGCAGCAGTAAAAGGGGACGGAGGGATTATAAAGTAATCAGTTAACGGATTTTTAGTTGGTACAGAACTCTGATTAAAAAAGAATCCCTCAGTCCCCTTAAAGCAGCTTAGTTGAATCAGAGCGCTACTTATTGGAATGTTATAGATATATTTAGCTAAATCCAGTAGTCGCCAATATGGTTGAAGATCCAGGTGATTATTAT
>NZ_LWFE01000845.1:0-270 GCF_001635675.1 Oleiphilus sp. HI0061
GCGATCACGAATCCAATTCAGATAGACAAGCTTACACTCCCAACACGTCGATCAATCCGTCTGTTAGCCTTAACTTTGCAACGCCAATTTTTCTCAAAGGCTTTACCCTTGCCAGCGTGACACATTCCTGGCTGGACTCCTCGCTATATAACAGCCCTATTGTTAACAACAAAAACCATTGGAAGGTAAATCTTTCTTTCACCCGATTCTTTTGATTTCAAACCTGAATCAAGCTGATGCACCCTTCCAATAAGCCATTACTCCCTGCAC
>NZ_LWFE01000846.1:0-598 GCF_001635675.1 Oleiphilus sp. HI0061
GACTGAAGCATTATGGGCGTTAAATGTAATGGCTGCTGCAGCATTTTGAACAGAAATTTTTACATCAATTGGACCAAGCTCAGCAGGGTTTAAGTGGATCTCTGCAGACTGAATTGCCTTTCCCGTAAGCCAAACTATCTTCTGGCCAACTTCCTCCCCCCACTCAACCTCATCCAAACCCGTCATTACTGTTGTCGAGTAAGGCGCGTTATCTAATTTCTGCTGCACTTCCGAAAACGTTGTTTTAAGTAGCGAAGATGAACGCTCTACACCACTACCAATCGTTTTTTCCAGAATGCTTTCAACACTACTAGTACTATCCGCAATCGCCTTAAACTTTGATTCACCTTGCAATGCCTGACTAACAACCTCCTCTTCCAAATTGAGCTTAGCACTGCCATTTTGGGACAAATTCTGAGGAGACAACCCAAGCCCTGAATCAATATTAGAATTGGTAAGCGGAGCTGCTTGAATTTGGTTTGCCGTATTTAGGTTCACCTGAGACTTCTTAGCATCCTGGTTTTGAAAAGATACGCCAGGCAAAACACTTACTGGCGCCACACCTGAATCAAGCCCAGTCAATGCTTGTGGAAGGTTA
>NZ_LWFE01000847.1:0-282 GCF_001635675.1 Oleiphilus sp. HI0061
CAGAAGACGCCAATACGTCCCGGAAATTCGTCAGCAACAATTCCAGAGTCTTCTATGGCGTGCCAAGCTAGCTCGAGCATAATGCGTTGCTGTGGATCTATAAACTCGGCTTCAATTGGTGAAATTCCAAAAAAACTCGCATCGAGAGCAAGAGGCTCTGCAATGATACCTCGAGTGTTAACTTCACCATCTGCTGACGTGGGTGCAAATACATGCAGGCTTTCTTTTTCTGCTAGCAAGTTCTCCCAAAATTGTGGAAGGTTATTTGCGCCAGGTGCATTA
>NZ_LWFE01000848.1:0-7527 GCF_001635675.1 Oleiphilus sp. HI0061
CGCCTAAATCGGCCTTGGGCAAAGCACTCGCATACAGTTTAAATCAATGGCCAAAGCTGACACGCTACTTAGAAGATGGTCATCTGAATATCGATAACAATCGTGCAGAAAGAGCAATCAAACCCTTCGTGATAGGGCGAAAAAACTGGTTATTCTCAAACACCACTAGTGGTGCCCATGCCAGCAGTGTACTTTACAGTATTGTTGAAACAGCAAAAGCGAATAACCTCGTGCCATTCGATTATCTGCATCAGATTCTTAACGTATTGAGCGAGCGTGACGATGATGACACTCTGACAGCTCTGTTGCCCTGGAATGTTAGTTTAGAAGTTAGATGACAGGTGTGCTTCGCGTGACGCTTACGAAACACAAGCACACTGGCCTGAAGATACTTCTATTGAAAAAGAGGTAACTATCACAGTACAAGGTAAAGGAAGTTTTGTTGCAAAGTCAGGTGAACCTCTGCTGAATAGTCTCGAACGTTATGGCCTAAGCACCGAGAATGCTTGCCGCTCTGGTGAGTGCAGTTTATGTCGCGTTAAGCTAATAAGCGGAGAAGTATTTAATCCTCATGAATCCAAGCTACGTAAATCAGATCGTAAATTTTCTTGGATTCATTCATGCGTTGCTTTTCCAACAAGCGATATAGAGATCTCTATATAAAGAAAACCCAAAAGCCAAATTAGGTACCGGTTAAGGTCTTCAAACTGGTACCTAATTTTAACTAGAGTTTGTCCTTCCCTACCCCATCAATGAATCAGATCAATTAATTATAACTTCATCATTTTCGGTGAAACTGCCTGAGCAAAGAATTCACTAATGCTCATATCCCCAGGTATACGAATATGGCCATCAATAATTAAAGCTGACATGCCGTGAACCATCGACCATGCACTCAGGGCTCTAGCCGTTACATGCTTGGACTCAACATTGCCATGCTCAAATGCTTGTCTAAGTATTTTAAAAGGCTTTTGAGAACTAATTTCGAGGACAGGGGATATCTCTGGATTCGCTGAGGCTTCTAGCTTGTTTCGACGACCACCAGTATCAGCCTGGCTCAGCATTAGTCTATAAATTGCAGGGTTTTCTACGGCAAACTGAACGTAGGCGACGCCGTAGTTAAATACCAAATCCCATGGATCAGTATAGCTCTTCTTAATATCTATCAAGCGTTTAGTTAGGTCATCGAAGCCTGATGCAGCGATAGCTTGTAAGAGCTCTTTCTTGTTCTTAAAGTGAGTATAAGGTGCCATATGCGACACCCCTACTTCTGCGGCAATGGCTCTTAAAGATAGAGCATCTACGCCTTTAATTTTTAATATGTCTTTAGCTGACTCAACTAATGCCGTCTTCAAGTCACCATGGTGATATGGCTTACTTTCAGCACTAATTGAGGCGTCACCTTGGGACTTAGAACTAGACATCCAGGTTTGTTACTTCCAAAGCATTTGTCTGAATAAAGTCTCGTCTTGGTTCAACTTCATCACCCATTAAGGTCGTAAAGATCTGATCAGCGGCAACCGCATCTTCGATATTTACTTTCATCATACGGCGACTTTCTGGGTCCATCGTTGTTTCCCAAAGCTGCTCAGGGTTCATCTCACCTAGACCTTTATATCGCTGAATATAAAGACCACGCTGAGCTTCCTTCATTAGAACCTCTAAACCTTGCTTAAAATCAGTGATCGCAAACTGTTTTTCACCACGCTTAATAAAGCTATTCTCACTGAAAATACCTTCAAGAGACTTCGCCATCGTGACAATTTTTTCATAACCAGCTGACTCAATGAACTCTTCACTGAAGATATACTCAGTTGATATACCGTGCACAAATACATCAACTTTTGGTAAGTACAGGTCTTTTTCTTCGTCGTGAGAAATACCAAATACATAGTTCATACCTGTCTTGGTATCAATACCAAGCAAAGGCTGTATTTCTTCAACCCAAGCCGAAACTGTCGCTTTCTCTTTAAGATCTTCTTTATTCAGCGCGCTTACTTTAAGCAAAGTTTCCAGTACAAGTAACGGATAAGAACGGGCAAGCTTAGAAATAATGGTTTCTACTTCACGATATTGACCAACTAAGGTTTCTAAACCTTGGCCAGAGATTGAGGGTGTTCCCTCATCAACATATAAATGAGTATCATCTAAAGCTGACTGGGTCAGGTATTGTTCTAAGGCAGCTTCGTCTTTCAGGTACTGCTCCTGCTTGCCCTTCTTAACTTTATATAAAGGAGGCATAGCAATAAAAATATGACCACGTTCTATAATCTCTCGCATCTGACGGAAAAAGAACGTCAATAATAAGGTTCTAATATGAGAACCATCGACATCCGCATCAGTCATGATAATGATGCTGTGATAACGGAGTTTCTCGATGTTGTACTCTTCTCGCCCAATACCACAACCTAAGGCTGTAATTAAGGTGCCAACCTCTGCAGAAGATAGCATCTTATCAAAGCGTGCTTTTTCAACGTTTAATATCTTACCTTTCAGTGGCAGTATTGCCTGTGTTTTTCTGTCCCGGCCCTGTTTGGCTGATCCGCCCGCCGAGTCACCCTCCACTATGTATAGTTCGGAAAGCGCTGGGTCTTTCTCCTGACAATCTGCCAATTTCCCAGGCAAACCAGCAATATCTAGCGCACCTTTACGTCGAGTCATTTCTCTCGCTTTTCGTGCTGCTTCTCTAGCTCTTGCCGCATCAAGCATCTTACCAACCAGGTTCTTGGCTTGTTGTGGCTGCTCTAACAAATAGTCTGCAAACTTAGCAGCCATTTCTTGTTCAACAGCTGTCTTTACTTCGCTCGATACTAACTTATCTTTAGTTTGCGAGCTGAACTTTGGATCGGGAACTTTAACCGAAACAATTGCGGTTAAGCCTTCTCGCGCATCGTCCCCTGTTGTTGAAACCTTTTCTTTCTTACCTAGACCTTCATTCTCGATATAGTTATTCAATGTACGAGTTAGTGCACCACGGAAACCCGCCATATGCGTTCCACCGTCTCGCTGTGGAATATTGTTGGTATAGCAGAAGATATTTTCCTGATAAGTGTCGTTCCACTGCATAGCGACTTCTACGCCAACCCCTGTTGCTTCATGCATAATATTAAAGTGGAACATGTCGTTTACAGTCGTTTTGTTATGATTCAAGTACTCAACAAATGACGATAAACCACCTTCAAATTCGAATAGGTCTTCTTTATCACTACGCTCGTCTTTTAAATGAATCCGTACGCCGGAATTCAAAAATGACAGTTCTCTCAAGCGCTTTGCGAGTTGATCATAGTTATACTCAGTCTGAGTGAAAGTTTCTGAACTTGGTTTGAAGGTCACCATCGTTCCCGTCGTCTCAGAATGACCCACCTCTTTAAGGGAGTAATCAGGCACGCCGTGGGTATACTCTTGCTCGTATATTTTGCCTTCTCTGCGTATCGTTAACTTAAGCTTTTCGGATAAAGCATTTACAACCGATACACCAACACCGTGCAAGCCACCAGATACTTTGTAGGAGTTATCATCGAACTTACCACCAGCGTGTAATACTGTCAGAATAACTTCGGCTGCAGAAACCCCCTCTTCCTCGTGAATCTCTGTAGGAATACCACGCCCGTTATCAGATACCGAAATTGAATTATCAAGATGGATAACAACATCAATCGTATCGCAATGACCAGCAAGCGCTTCATCGATCGAGTTATCAACAACTTCGAAAACCATATGATGAAGACCGGTACCATCATCGGTATCACCAATATACATTCCCGGTCTTTTTCTTACCGCGTCTAAGCCTTTTAGTACCTTAATACTTGAAGAATCATAGTTATTTTCAGTTTCACTCATTCAGCTTTTGCTCCTAATATTTCAGGTACTATATTTGTTTTTCTTGATAATCATATTCATGAATACGGCCATGTTCCACGTGGAACATTTTACAATCTGACCGATGCTTATCTAAATAATCTCGGGGTATCTCTCGATCTAAAACTGTACACATTACTTGTGCGTCCAACTCTAACAAATTAGAGAGAATTATATCGATATTCTTACTATCTAGCTCCGCGGCAATATCGTCTATCAAGACGAGAGTCTGCGAATCGTTTAATTCTTTTAGGCATTTTACATGAGCGATATATAAGGCAATTATCAATAACTTCTGTTGCCCACGAGATAAAAATTCACTCACATTCTTACCACTTATTCTAAGCTTAAGATCAGCCCGATGTGGTCCATACTGGGTATACTTTTTTTCTATATCTTTCGAACGATTTTGGTCTAACATTTCTGCCAGGCTTTTACTCTTATCCCAGCCTTGAAAGTATTTTAATCCTATCTCACTTTGTTCGTTTAAACCCAGTCCGGCCAATACAGTTTCGAAGGTAACTCGAAACCTATCCATAAATTCGATTCTATGCTGCGTTATTTGCTCTCCTAAGAGCGATATACGCTTATCCCATACTTTTAGTTGAAGTAGGTCTATTTTAGCAGTTCGGAGTAGACTATTCCGCTGTTTTAGACAATTAATATAATCGTTCCACAAAAAAGAGAATTCATGTTCCACGTGGAACACTCCCCAATCTATAAACTGCCGTCTAACTTTTGGAGGACCAGTAAGTAAATCGAAACTTTGAGGTTCAACCATCAGAACCGGTGTTAGTTTCGCTAGAATTGCTGCACTCTTTATTGATTGGCCGGAAATTTTAATCTCGGAGCCCTGGAGGGTCGACTTTCTGACACCAATGGGCGTAGCTTCTTCATTTTGCTTTGAGGTATTAACTTTGCCGAAGACAATCAGCTCTCTACTCTTGGCGTCACTATTTATAATATTATCGATATGGCGGGTACGGAAAGAGCGCCCTGTAGAGAGTAAATAAATTGACTCAAGTAAGCTGGTTTTACCCGATGCATTTTCGCCCCAGATAAAATTTAAAGACTTACTAAAAGAAACACTCAGATCGTGGAGGTTTCGAACGCTCTTTATTGATATTGACGATAAGGACATAAATTAACTAAAGGCTCTACGAAAAAGGACATAGAACCATAAATGATGTGCCATATTCTAATGAAGCATATTCAGTCGATCATCAACAAACATATCTAGCTCAGGCGCTAATATATGAACATAGCGATCGAAATACAAAAATTGCTTTAATAACAAAGCAAATTCTCTAGGGAAGTGGATACCATTCTGCTCACCAACCTTAACCATATCCATTAGCACATTATTAATATCATCTTCACCCTGCGTTTCGAACATCGCTGTATCGGGGACCATCACATCTAGTTTATTAAACACTCGACGTAAATCGTTTGCTAAGTCATCAACAATGACATCTTTATCTGTGACACCAATGCGAATCATCGCATCAGCCATACCCTCAAAGTTTCCAATCATAATCGCTGATATAAAGTCTGAAACAGCTTCCCAGGTGCCAGGGTTAATACGACCTACAATACCAAAGTCGATAAAGCCGATACGACCATCTTCGAGAACCATTAAGTTACCTGCATGAACATCAGCGTGGAAAAAGGCACACTGCGTCAAACTAGAGAACCAGGTATTCATTGCTGTGATCAATGTCTTTTCGGGATCGGAGCAGTATTTACGAATTGTATCCAAATCAGTTAGCGATACACCATAAAAACGTTCCATTGTCAGAACTCGTCTCGAGCTAGCGCTTCGATAAACTTTAGGAACGCAAACATCCTCGTGGCCAGCACTATGCAAAAACTCGCTAAACTCATCTAGGTTATTTGCTTCTTTTATAAAATCACACTCTTCCATCATTGTGCGCTGAATTTCTTCAACGACACCAGACATAGATGTCCATGATAGCTTTGGTGCCAGATATTCAATAATTCTCGCTGAGACATAGAGAAAGTTAAGGTCTGTAAGCAATACATTCTCAACACCTGGCTTTTGAATTTTGATCACTACATCTTCACCCGATACAAGCTTGGCAGCATGAACCTGAGCAATAGAAGCGGATGCTAAAGGAACCGGGTCAACATAAGAATAAACTGCACTCAAAGGCTTACCTAATTCATTTTCAATAATCTTTCGAGCCACAGAAAAAGAAAAAGGCTGGGTACGATCTAAGCAGTTTTGAAATTCTTCAACGTAATCTTGAGGAAAGAAAGTAGGCGAACTTGCGATAAACTGCCCTAACTTAATATAGGTAGCACCTAAGTCTTCAAAAATAGATCTTAATAACTTGGGATTGGGTGGCCGTTTACCGATTAACCATTGAGCACCTGTTTTAGCAAGAATGCCTGTAGTCTGACCAATACGAAAAGTTCCCTTCAATGTATCTGTAAACAATCCCATCGCTTTGTCCTTTTATATTACTATCTGAATTACAACGCTAATAATGAAGAAGCGCCTGTTAGAGTCTTCCCTGCCCTACTCTATAAGCGCATCGGCATGATTACGTATAAGTTTCCATCATTCTCTGAAGACTCTATCAAAGCCGATGAATTTGCATTCAATAGCGTCATTCGAATATTTTCACTCGACAAAACATTCATAACATCAATTAGATAGCTAACATTGAATCCAATCTGTAAATCTTCACCCTGATAATCCACTTCCAAACAATCTTCAGCTTGTTCGTGCTCTGGATTATTAGCAAACACCTGCAATTGATTCTCAGACAAATGTAATTGAATTCCTCGAATATTTTCATGTGAAAGAATACTTGCTCGCGTAAACATATCCTTAAGCGAACTTCTATCCGCATACATAACCTTGTCACCACCCTTAGGAATAACACGGTTATAGTCAGGGAACTTTCCATCGATCAATTTTGAAGTGAATCTATAATTGCCTATCTGTGAATATATATGGCTTTCACCGATAGAAAGCACCACTTCGTCTTCAGAGTCAGATAACAAACGACCGAGCTCAATAATACCTTTTCTCGGTACAATCACCTGCTTGTCTGTATCGCGCTCAAGATCTGTTGCTAGAGATGAAAGTGCGAGACGATGCCCATCCGTTGCAACTAAACGAACGTAACGGTTACCTAGCTCTAACAACATGCCGTTTAAGTAGTAGCGAACATCCTGTTGCGCCATCGCAAAAGAAGTCGCATCAAGCATCTGTTTAAAGTCACGCTGCATGAAACTCACAGCAATATCGTGAGGAGACTCTTCAGTATTCGGAAACTGATCTGCTGGCAAGGTTGCTAAGGTAAAGTGGCTCTTACCGGAACGAAGGTGCATCTTTTCACCTTCCAGACTTAGCTCAATCACTGCATCATTTGGTAAAGAGCGACAAATATCTACTAACTTACGTGCAGGCAAGGTAATTCTTCCAGCAGTCTCGACTGCGGCGCTATTAAGCGTACAAACTAACTCAACCTCCATATTGGTGCCGGTTAATTCTACTTTACCTGGTTCTGCTTCAAGCAAAATATTCGAAAGCACAGGCATGGTTTGCTTTCGCTCAACAACACCCGAAATAATTTGAAGAGGACTTAGGATTTCTTCACGAGTAATAGTTAATTTCATTTTTTATCTGCTCTTTTA
>NZ_LWFE01000849.1:0-639 GCF_001635675.1 Oleiphilus sp. HI0061
TAAAGTTACCGTTTGAATGTCTTCAGGTAGATTCGGGTCGAGAACAAACTGTAAACCCATGTCTTTTGATTCGCCTGCTTGAAGGGTTTGAGTCTCAAAGCAGAAACATTCCATTTTCTTTAAATGTTGGTTTGCTTGCCATGGTGTAACCCCAGGTATTGACTGGGTTTCAACTGGCTGCGAACTGTTGTTCTTAAAGAAATAGCTGGTACTGACTCGTTCGCCAAGCTTCACCTTCATGGTTTTCGCTTCAGGTTTGAATTCCCATGCCATATTGCCATTTATAGTCGAGTCGAATTGAACCGTTACGGTTCTTAAAGACTGACTAAGTTCTTCGCTACTTAGTTCAGAAATCTCAGAGCGCCCACTGTTACTATCGATGCTATTGATACCGGCGACATCGCATACGAGTTTGTATAACGGCACCATCGCAAAGGCAAAGCCAAACATAAGCACTGTTAACATTGCGAGCTTTAGTGCGGTTTTCTTGTTTTGTTTTACTGGTACTTCACTCATGTTATGCACCCACGGCTAAAGTTTGGCTGACGCCATAGGCGGCAATGCATAAGCTTGATATCGCAATGCCTCCAAGAATTAGCGCGGTGCGAATATTTGACTTCTTTAATGCTTGTTCGCTTT
>NZ_LWFE01000850.1:0-720 GCF_001635675.1 Oleiphilus sp. HI0061
GAACTGGGCAATTATCTATCGCATTATCAATACCGTCTTGGTCTGAATCGAACTGTACCGTTGGGTCAGTTGGACCTTGGTCGACGTTATCGAGCACGCCATCACCATCGGTATCACGCTCTAGCGGGTTGGTGCCATCTTGCTCTTCCTGAAGATCAGGTACGGAATCACCATCGTCGTCTTCATCTGTATTATTACCAATACCATCACCATCGGTATCAACACTTTCAAATGGGTTACGTGGGAACTTATCCTCATCGTTCGGCACCTGGTCACCGTCGATATCAGTATCAGCATTATCGCCTGTGCCATCGCCATCTTGGTCTTTTTGTTCTGTAGGGTCTGTTGGGAAGGCATCTTCAGTATCGATCACACCATCATTATCATCATCAGGGTCATCATTTCTGCCACCAGAATCAGCCATGCCATCGCCATCGGTATCAACAAAATCGATACCTGGAATGCTGGCATTGGTATCATCAGGGTCCTGATTGGCAGACCAGTTATCGTTATCCTTATCAGACTTATTCTGACGTTCAGAATCTAAAGGAAAGTCATCGGCAATATCTTCAGTACCATCGCCGTCATCATCAGTATCGGCATTGTTACCGATTCCATCTTCATCTGTATCGGTTTGTTCGCTTGCGTCTAGAGGGAAGTCATCGTCTTCATCTTTAACGCCGTCGTTATCGTCGTCGTTGTCGGCATTGTTACCTGTGC
>NZ_LWFE01000851.1:0-254 GCF_001635675.1 Oleiphilus sp. HI0061
GGTACAATGTAACCTGTATTGTTTTCTTAGCCATGACCTTATCCTGTAATTTCGTCTACAGACTTGCCGCGCTTAGCAGCAACGTCTTCTGGTGACTTCATTGCACTCAAACCTTTAACTGTTGCGCGAACAACGTTAACTGGGTTTGTAGAGCCGTAGCACTTAGCAAGTACGTTTTGAATCCCTGCGACTTCTAGCACTGCACGCATTGCGCCGCCAGCGATGATACCAGTACCATCTGAAGCAGGCTGCAT
>NZ_LWFE01000852.1:0-586 GCF_001635675.1 Oleiphilus sp. HI0061
TAACAAGAAAGATAGTACCGGCATATGTTTTATCGGAGAGCGAAAGTTCTCTGACTTTCTAAAGCAATACATCCCTGCGCAACCGGGTGATATTGAAACTGACAAGGGCGATATCATCGGCCGACACAATGGGCTTATGTACCACACTATTGGGCAGCGCCAAGGCTTAGGAATTGGTGGGCTCAGCGGCTATGACGAATCACCTTGGTATGTTGCACAAAAAGACCTTGATCGTAACGTATTAATCGTTGTTCAAGGCAGCAAGCACCCCCTTCTATACAGCAGCCAACTACAGACTCTCGAAACTGACTGGATCAACAAAGCTCCAAGTGAGTACCCTTTCCACTGCAAAGCTAAGGTGCGCTACCGCCAAGCTGATCAGGACTGCATTATTGAAAGTAACGACAATGGATGCTTAAGCGTATTCTTTGGGCAGCCTCAGCGCGCGGTCACACCCGGCCAATCGATTGCCTTCTATCTTGAAGATCAATGCCTCGGTGGCGCGATTATTGAAACAACGGAATAGACAGCTAAAACACTAGAAAGCTGAATTCCAAGACATGCTCAGCAATCATCAGCAAAGTAA
>NZ_LWFE01000853.1:0-216 GCF_001635675.1 Oleiphilus sp. HI0061
AGATAAGTTAATGGTATGCATTGGCGGTGCAAAACAAACCATGTCTGCATGGCGCAGTTTTGTCTCTCGTTTTCAAACTGAATACAGCATCCTGGTATTTGACTTGCCTGGGCAAGGGCGTGCAAAAATTAACTACGGTTGCATGGGGGTATCGCTTGAAGAGCAAGTGGATGCCTTGCATGAGTTATTAGTCAGAATTGATGCGCAAAAGTACTC
>NZ_LWFE01000854.1:0-374 GCF_001635675.1 Oleiphilus sp. HI0061
CAATCGCTAATATCGGGGCAGTAGATTTATTTGCTGCTTCAATAGCGTCAGCATACAGGCCTCTGACAGGGGAGTTAAGACCGGTACCTAATAGAGCGTCGACGATAATGTGATTGTCGGTCTCTGATGCTAGACTTTTGTCTGAGTAGTGGTCGCAGCTTACGTTTTCTGCTAAGCACATCTGGTATGCACTTTGCGCATCACCGACAAGTTTATCTGGAGGCGAAAGAAAGTAGACATTACATGCAATTCCATAAGCTTTGGCTAGCGCAGCGACAATATAGCCATCTCCGGCATTATTTCCACTGCCGCATAATACTGTGACTTTCTGGCAGTTGNGGAATCGTTCTAATAGTATATTGAAGCTAAATTTC
>NZ_LWFE01000855.1:0-447 GCF_001635675.1 Oleiphilus sp. HI0061
CTGGAGAAACGTTCCGTCAATATACTATCTCGGGTGCAGAAGTAACGGGCGGTATCTATGCAACTGATATTGCAACGCAATTCGAGATTGCCAAGAACGATAATCCGAATATCCAGACGATCGTTATGGATGCTGCAGGTAACGATATTCTTATCCCTATCATTACTATGTTTGACTGGTACAACTGTAAGACAGAGTGGTATCAGTGGTGGGGTTTAAGCTCTTCTTGTAAAAACCTGATTGACGACTTGTATGTTGATGTCGTTAATTTGTTGAATAATATCGATGCAAATGGTGTTGAAAACGTTATCTTCCTTGGCTACTACTACCCTAAAAATGCACTACTTTGGTTGGATGATGTGGAAGAAGCGGTTGATTATGGCGATATGCGTTTAGCCCAGGCATGTGCGAACTCTACAGCAAATTGTACCTTTATCGACCCTCGCT
>NZ_LWFE01000856.1:0-565 GCF_001635675.1 Oleiphilus sp. HI0061
ATAATCGTATTATAGGCACGAGCCAAACGCGTAATAGAGTCAAGGATAATGACGACATCTTTCTTATGCTCAACCAAACGTTTTGCTTTCTCGATAACCATCTCGGCTACCTGAACGTGACGAGCTGGTGGCTCATCGAAGGTACTGGCTACAACCTCACCACGAACCGAACGCTGCATTTCCGTTACTTCTTCTGGACGCTCGTCAATCAACAATACCATGAGGTGACACTCAGGGTTGTTGCGCGCGACAGACTGAGCAATATTCTGCATCATCAAGGTCTTACCCGCTTTCGGCGGAGAAACAACCAAGCCACGCTGTCCTTTACCAATTGGAGCAACCAAATCAAGAATACGCGCTGACAAATCTTCTGTACTACCGTTACCGGCTTCCAGAATAAGACGATCATTTGGAAACAAAGGGGTCAGGTTTTCAAATAAAATCTTATTTTTCGAGTTCTCAGGTTTATCAAAGTTGATCTGACTAACTTTCAAAAGCGCGAAATATCTCTCGCCGTCTTTCGGCGGACGGATTTTCCCGGAAATCGTATCCCCGGTACGCAAAT
>NZ_LWFE01000857.1:0-1668 GCF_001635675.1 Oleiphilus sp. HI0061
ACAGTTTTAACGTAACCTAAATATTAGGAGAATAATATGAAAGGCCTGAAAAAAATCGCACTAGTTTCTGCAATCGCTGCTGCTTCTGCTGGCGCACAAGCTGAACTTAAAGCTCTAGACGACTCAGCAATGGGCGAGCTAACTGGTCAAGCTGGTTTGACTATCGATCTAGAAACTAAAGTTTCTATCGGTCAGTTCATGTATAAAGATGCTGGTAGCCTATTCATCAACGACATCAGCATCGGCGGCAACGCAAACACTGGTGACGATAACCTAGCAAACGACACTGACATGATTGACAATATCCGTATGAACATCGATATTGCTGGTTCTGCTGCTACTGGCGAAAACATTTTAGATCGTGGTTTGTCTGATTTTTACGGTGCTGAAGGTCTAGCTGCATTGGCTCTAGCATACGGTGCTGTAGATGACGGTCGTCTAGCTGGTTTGGCTGGCGGTATCGAAGCTAACGCTGATGGTGCATCTTTGACACAGCTAGAAGCTAACAATGTACAAGCTGCTCCTGGTGTATCTGTTGTTCAAGCAGTTGCTGGTGCACTTGGCGGAACATTCGTTAAGGGTCGTGTTGGTATCGAAGACGGTGACTTGTTAATTCACGAAATCGCTACTGATCCATTGGCTGCTCTTATCAGTGCTGATGACCTTATTGCTGGCGGTGCTACTGCACTTGCTGATTTCTCAACTCAAGAAGTTATCGACGCAGCTGTAACAGCGGTTGATTTCAAATACGAAATCGGTGCAATCGGTATTGCTGACTCTACTTACCAGCCAGGCGCAGATCTTTCTACTGCACAAACTACTACTTTGATCAGCAACTTAAGCATTGCGGGTTACTTGGGTCACAAAGATATCCATATCGAAAACAATGGTAATGGTTTCGGCGCTACTGACACTGATGGTAATGGTCGTATCTCTGCTGCTGAAGCTTCTGATGCTGTGACTGGTTCTACTGGTTACGGTGATGCGAACTCAAAAATCCACATGGATAGCTACTTCAACATCACTGATTTAGATGTTTACATCGATATCGCTGGTGTTCAGATCAACGATCTGAAAATCCACAACCATCGTGGTGACACTTCTGGTCTAGACGGATTGAATGCATTCGGTTTCGCTCACTCAATGCGTGACATCTACGCTGTTAAAGACGCAGTTCTTGATCTAGGTTCTGTTGCTTTGAACCCAGCTCAAGATATCCAGGGTGGCAACACAAGAGAAGGTTATGTTGACGGTATCGCAATCAACACTACTTCTAAGTTTGACCTAGATATCGGTTCATTGTCTTTCGGTGACACTGGTACTTCTATCGGTGAAATCTACTTGACTGATGTGACTAACACTACTAACTGGACTATCTCTGCTCACTAAGATCTTGATCTTAGCTGAAGCTGGATACGAAAGTGTTTAGTTAAGTTAGAAGCAAAACGAGAAACCGCCTCACAATGTGAGGTGGTTTTTTTAGTTTCTGTTGTCTGTAAATTCTGTTGGCAGGGAAATATGGGGTAGGCTTTTGTGGCTAAAAGTGTTTGTTATGAAATTCCGTTCACTGCCTCGTTCACATTATAAAAAATGCCTAACAAAAGTCACAAATTCTACTGATTCACTGTAGACATTCTTCTCTCGCCCAGATAATTTATATCCACAATA
>NZ_LWFE01000858.1:0-518 GCF_001635675.1 Oleiphilus sp. HI0061
TCCAATTATTCTCAAGAAGTCTTATCCAATTATGCGTTCACACTTTGCACTCGTGATTTCTCTGGTAGCAGTCCTGTTTCTTTCTGCTTGTAGTTCCACTCCGAAAAAAGAATCGACAGAACAAGAGTTGTATGATGATGCTAAACGAGCGATCAAGTTAAGGAACTTTCCTCAAGCAACGATCGCTCTAGAAGAGTTGGAGTCCCGTTTCCCCTTTGGGCAATATGCTGAGCAAGCTCAGTTAGATTTAATCTATGCGCGTTATAGTGGGCTAGATCTAGAAGGCGCGATTCTCGCTTCCGATCGTTTTATTCGTTTACACCCTCAAAGCCCGAGCGTGGATTACGCGTATTATGTACGAGGAGTAGCGAACTATCATTTGGATATCGGTGTTTCCAGTCAGTACTTTTCGTCGGTTGATATTACCTCGCGTGACCCGGGGCATATGCGTTTGGCCTTTAAAGATTTTTCTGAACTGTTAATTCGCTTCCCCGATAGTAGCTATGCTGCAGATGCGC
>NZ_LWFE01000859.1:0-331 GCF_001635675.1 Oleiphilus sp. HI0061
ACTCTCTATTTCAACCGGGTTTCGAATACACTGATCAGCTTCTGCATACTCATGAGGAAAGACCACGATAGGAAAGTAATCTGGATTCTCCAATAGATCGCGCAAAGCAGCCTCCTGCTCGGTACGTTGCCACTGGAAAGCATAATTGTCAGGGATAAGATCTGCGATGATGCGTCCGGTATTACTGGGCTTAAATACTTCCCCCTGATAGAGAATAAAACAAAATGCACAAGCAGCCTCAACAACGGGTCGCTCTGCACAGATGCAATGATGCTCAACTAATAGGCATGACGGGCACCTTTCTAACTTGCTACCACGAGCAGAAAAAGGC
>NZ_LWFE01000860.1:0-417 GCF_001635675.1 Oleiphilus sp. HI0061
GCCCAACCGGCTTCCAAACCAAGCTTCTCACCAGCATCACCCTCAGAACCCATCAAACGTTTTTGAGCCGGGTTACCTTCAGCTTTAGCCTGATCTACATTTGTACTGTTAACACCTAAGAATTCTGCTTCTATCAAGGCGTTCATTGTCCACTTAACGATATTGAACCAACCATCATCACCCTGTCTAACCACTGGGCCTAATGGTTCTTTTGAAATAACTTCAGGCAAAACCATTGCTGAAGAAGGGTCTTTTAGGCCGATACGAATCGAATATAATTGTGATTGATCAGAGGTTAATACGTCACAACGGCCGCTTTCAAAGCCTGCACGAGTCTGATCTGAAGTATCATATGTAACTGCTGTGTACTTCATACCATTTGCACGGAAGTAGTCAGCCATGTTCAATTCAGTGGTG
>NZ_LWFE01000861.1:0-327 GCF_001635675.1 Oleiphilus sp. HI0061
GTACTGAACCAAATCTGAAACCTCCTCAGTATTCGATGTACACCATGGGTGTGGTGTCGCTGGTAAACCAACCGGGCCAGGTGTCCCCATTTCATCTACACCAAATTCACGACGCATCTTCTGGTAATCCCAGTAGTAGTGGTCGTCATCCCAAGACACTTCACTAAAGTATTTGTGCTTTTCGATAAAGCGGTTGCGCTTGTAACCTCGATCCAACCTGGTAATGTAGTCCGACTTGGGCACCCTGAATACATCGCCTCTGCGATTTAAGTCCGGTGTAGTAATCGGCTGATCGACAGAGCCGGGCGCAGGTCGAACCGGTGCATG
>NZ_LWFE01000862.1:0-598 GCF_001635675.1 Oleiphilus sp. HI0061
CCGAAGATTTTGAAGTTTATGTAGATACAATACGTGATTTACAGTTCGATTTTCTTGTCCTGTCTGGCAAGGTACTTGATACTAATAAAGCCCCTATCCCCAATGTATCAATCGAAACCAGCACGGTCTGGCACGGTCCTGAGCAAGGCCCCCTACTTCAGTTATCGACACGTAGTTTGGATCATGCCAGTGGTAGTGCTAGTACAGATGCTGAAGGCAACTATGTTATGTTGCTGTTCCCTAGTGATACCTGTATTGAATCCGGTTTTTACCCAGACAGCACTGACTGCTTGTATGACCTTACCTATACTCCAACAATCGAAAGTGGCTTTGCGACCTTTGTAAGATCTGATCTTGCCCTTAACAACGCGCTTAGTCTCGACCAGGAGCTAGTTCTACTTGATAGCATAATACCGAAAACTATTGCCGGGCCTTATGTTAAAAATATTAGCAACCAATCTGTGGTAATAGAATGGCAGACCGATGAACCGGCTAGAAGTACAGTTCAAGTGGTTGGTGGAGCGGTTTTTAAAAATAACCGTTTTCTAACAGAACATAGCGTTGTTATTAATAACCTGGATTCAAACACCGATTATGA
>NZ_LWFE01000863.1:0-478 GCF_001635675.1 Oleiphilus sp. HI0061
GCGGGTAACACCTACAGCTTTATCTTTAATACAGTTGGCGCCTCTGGAACCATCGCAGACCTAAATGTTTACATTGATATTGAACACACTTGGATGCAAGACCTAGATATCTTTATCACAAACACTTTTACAGGTACCGAAGTGCAGCTATTCGACCAGTATGGTGGCTCAGGTGATAACCTAGCTCAAGTCACTTTTGATGACGAAGCAGGAACTCATATAAGCACTGTCGCAGCGCCTTTTGGCCCAGGAACCTTCCAGGGCACTGAATTGCTTTCAGCATTTGATGGCGAGTCACTCAGCACTGTATGGCAACTTACCATCTTCGATAGATTAGCTGGCGACACAGGTACTCTTAATGCTTGGGGTATCAGTGGTGATACTGCCGACTCTGTGTCAGTAGCCGAGCCAGGTACTCTTGCTTTGCTTGGTCTTGGACTAGCAGGCCTTGGCTTTACTCGTAGAAGAGTTTAAGCAT
>NZ_LWFE01000864.1:0-418 GCF_001635675.1 Oleiphilus sp. HI0061
GCAGGCCAAGGGCTTACCGCAGCGTGATTCAGGTAGCATAATTCCTTGTCTTGAGGGAATTGTGTTTCAGCTTGGGGGAAATGGGTAAAGCTTGGCATGTTGACACCGTTTTGAGCTTGTTGGACCGGGAGAAGCTCTGATGATATACGAAATAAGATGGCATTTTAATGTTTTCGTATCTGATCAGGGCATTCTTTAAAACGCCGATGTCGATGGAGACTAAAGCAGTGCCGACAGAGCTTTCTTTTGTTAAGCTGTTCTGCCTGATTCAAAGCTTGCGTTTATAGCGAGCTTTGTGGCGAGTGTATGTGGAAGGTTTTGTGAATTTATCGGTAAAAGCTATGCAAGCTCAGCGCATAGATCTTTGGCTCTGTTCCGTTGAACGTATAAATGTGGCGTCTCATATTGATGAGTTTCT
>NZ_LWFE01000865.1:0-510 GCF_001635675.1 Oleiphilus sp. HI0061
GAAAGAAGGTCGAATAATACAAGGGAAGCCTAAAGAGTCTTGCACCTGAAGCGCTTCTTCCATGCTATGAGCAATCGCAGAACGCGGTGTTTCAAGGCCGATTGCCTTCATTGCTTTATCAAAGCGCTCACGATCTTCCGCTTTGTCGATGGTATCAGCATTCGCTCCAACCATTTCAACGTTGTACTTATCAAGCACACCTTCGCGCTCTAGGTCCAATGCACAGTTCAATGCAGTCTGACCACCCATTGTTGGCAACAACACGTCAGGGCGCTCTTTCTCGATAATCTTTTCAACTGTCTGCCAGGTAATCGGCTCGATATAAGTCGCATCGGCCATTGCAGGATCAGTCATAATGGTTGCCGGGTTAGAGTTAACCAAGATAACTCGATAACCCTCTTCGCGAAGCGCTTTACACGCTTGAGCACCTGAATAGTCAAACTCACAGGCCTGCCCGATGACGATAGGGCCGGCGCCTAGTATTAGAATACTCTTTATGTCGGTACGCTT
>NZ_LWFE01000866.1:0-1877 GCF_001635675.1 Oleiphilus sp. HI0061
TTGCTGCGAAGCCGCAAGATCACTCTCAAAAAGTAAACCGTAAAATGTATCGTGCAGCGATGCAGGTTATTTTGTCAGAGTTGGTTCGTCAGGAGCGTTTGTTGGTTGTTGAAGAGCTAACTGTTGCTGAGCCAAAGACAAAAGAGCTGACTGCTAAGTTGAAAGAGCAGGGTTTGCTAGATAGTACTTTGATCATTTCTGAAGAAATTGATCAAAACTTATATTTGGCGTCTCGCAATATCCCTAAAGTGGATGTGCGTGATGCGGAAAGTGTTGACCCTGTAAGTCTTGTTGGTTTCGATAAGGTGGTTGTCACAGTTTCTGCTCTTAAAAAGATTGAGGAGATGTTGGGATGAATGAACAACGTATCTATAAGGTTCTTTTAGGTCCTCATATTTCTGAAAAAGCTTCTATGGCAGCAGAGAACAACCAGGTTTGTTTTAAGGTTGCTGCGGATGCTAGCAAGCCAGAAATCAAGAAGGCTGTTGAGAAACTTTTCAATGTTACAGTTGAAGCAGTTCAAACTGTAAATATTAAAGGCAAGACTAAGTTCACTAAGAACGGTCTTGGTAAGCGCAAAGATATTCGTAAGGCTTATGTCAAATTGGCAGAAGGTCAGGATATCGATTTCATGGACGTGGAATAAGGTAGAGGTCGAATTATGCCAGTCGTAAAAACCAAACCAACATCTGCCGGCCGTCGTCATGTCGTTAAGGTAGTACACCCTCATTTATACAAGGGTCGTCCTTATGCGCCGTTAGTTGAAAAGAAATCTAAAAATGGCGGTCGTAATAACAACGGTCGTATTACTGTTCGTCACAAGGGTGGCGGTCATAAGCAGCACTATCGTGTTGTTGACTTCAAGCGCACAAAAGACGGCATTCCAGCTGTTGTTGAGCGTATCGAGCACGATCCAAATCGTTCAGCGCACATCGCATTGCTGAAGTATATGGATGGCGAGCGTCGTTACATTATTGCTCCTAAAGGTGTTGAAGTCGGTCAAGAGATTCGTTCGGGTGAAGATGCTCCTATAAAAGTAGGCAGTACCTTACCTATTCGAAATATTCCTGTGGGTAGTGTTATCCACTGTGTTGAATTGAAGCCTGGTAAAGGCGCTCAAATCGCTCGTAGTGCAGGTACTTCTGCGCAGCTAGTAGCAAGAGAAGGTGCTTATGCAACTCTTCGTTTGCGTTCTGGTGAAATGCGTAAGGTTCTTGTTGAATGTCGAGCTACTTTGGGTGAGGTTTCAAACAGTGAGCACAGCCTACGGCAATTAGGTAAAGCGGGTGCATCACGTTGGCGCGGTATTCGACCAACGGTGCGTGGTGTTGTTATGAACCCAGTTGACCACCCACATGGTGGTGGTGAAGGGCGAACCTCTGGTGGTCGTCACCCTGTTACTCCTTGGGGTGTACCTACTAAAGGCTATAAAACTCGCAAGAACAAACGCACTGACAAGATGATAGTACGTCGTCGGTCGGCTAAGTAATTAACTAAGAGGGTTACGCTGTGCCACGTTCTTTGAAAAAAGGTCCATTTATAGACCTTCATTTATTGAAGAAAGTAGAAACGGCTCTGGAAAAAGGTGACAAGAAACCAATTAAGACTTGGTCTCGTCGTTCAACTGTTTTTCCTGAGATGGTAGGCCTGACTATTGCGGTTCATAACGGACGTCAACACGTTCCTGTTTATGTAACCGAAGATATGGTTGGTCATAAATTAGGTGAATTTGCTGCAACGCGTACTTATCGGGGTCATGATGCCGATAAGAAAGCGAAGCGATAATTCTGAGAGGATATTGAGATGGAAGTAGCTGCAAAGCATAGAGGTGCTCGTCTATCTGCTCAGAAGGCACGTTTGGTAGCAGATCAGATCCG
>NZ_LWFE01000867.1:0-829 GCF_001635675.1 Oleiphilus sp. HI0061
AAGAGATAAAACGGAGAAGAAAATAAATCTATACATAGTGTGTCCATAACAAGTAATACAAGGCGTATACACCCTAAATAAGCGTAAGCCTTTCGCTAGAACGCAACTTTAACACATGAAACAAAGCTGAAAAGATAATTGTTGTTCATCTTATCATCTTGGCTATTTGCATAGATAACAACCCGAATTCTAAACGCTCAGCCCCTATTCACCACTTAAAACACTACATATCGGCATATCTAGAGCCACAAAAATTGATTCAGAATCACTCACCCACTAGCGATCTTCTCTCATTAAACTACACTTGAGGATCAGTGGTTTAGATATTTCCACTTCTAACAATGGTGATCATTTTGAACGATGGCGACAAAGCCAACAATCAGGGCTACAGCTTGGGTGTAAGGCTTCTAAGAGTTGTCTTTTCACTCTAATTGCTGATTACTTTGGTGATCACTGCTGTACATATGTATAACGAGTACCAGCAACAAAAGTTACGCATAGACCGTAACCTTATTACCTACCAATCGATCTTTGGAAAGTCTATTGCCACAGCTTGGTGGAATTATGATATGGAGCAACTTGAAGCTACGCTCCAGGGGGTATTAGGGCTTGCCGATATTTCAGGAATCCTGCTGATAGATTCAGAATCGAAACAGATTTTCGTCGATGGAAATAGCCAAGATGATAAGATGAACAACAATTATCTTTTCAGCTTTGTTTCATGTGTTAAAGTTGCGTTCTAGCGAAAGGCTTACGCTTATTTAGGGTGTATACGCCTTGTATTACTTGTTATGGACACACTATGTATAGATTTATTTTCTTCTCCGTT
>NZ_LWFE01000868.1:0-323 GCF_001635675.1 Oleiphilus sp. HI0061
AAATGATGGTCTACGTTTAGCAGGCTTTGCAATGATGCCACTGCTTCTCTTAGCAATACCATACCGCGACCTTATTATTGTTATCTTTTATTCTTCCGATTTCTTGGAGGTCGAAAAATACCTTCCTTATCATTTTCTCGGTGTATTATTTCACGTATGGTTTAGTGTGCTATCTAGTTCAATGTCTTCAACAGGTCGAATTAAACAGCATGGCTTTTTTCGGTTTTTCTTTTTAACTCTGGATATATTGGTGACTTACGTTTGTGTCGATTACTGGGGGCTTTATGGTTGGATGCTGAAACATATTGTGAGTCCCGTCATTT
>NZ_LWFE01000869.1:0-209 GCF_001635675.1 Oleiphilus sp. HI0061
ATGAATGAGTTTGGTCAATTAGAACTAGCAATGACTCAAGCACAAGGCCTACCAGATATCCGCTATGTGTTGAATGGTTCAGCGCCAGAATACAACTACTCGGCACCGATTTCGGTTTCTGATGGCACCACGGTGACCGCTTATGTAATACAAAGGGTTGATGGCCAGGACTATGCATCAGAAGAATCTGAATTTACCCATTCGACCTG
>NZ_LWFE01000870.1:0-916 GCF_001635675.1 Oleiphilus sp. HI0061
CATAAACCTTAGACAAGTTTTCGATTTGAATAATGGGAGTCATGATTTTGCATACCCTAATTTCTATAACAGTACGTTAAACGATTTTGCTTGTGCCTGACTATGCTCATAAATGGAATTCAGAAATTTGGGCTCAACGTACTGAAGAATACCGCTGCTGCAATACAAAGGGATTTGGAAGAAGCTGAAGCGAACAAGCTTTATCCGCAGAGTTATGATCTTAAGGCGGCCTAGCCTTTTTCAAAGGGGTCAGACTCGATTGATTTTCAATCGAGTCTGACCCCTTTGAAAACCTTCGACCTACGATCACCGCCCGTCTTTCTCGGGTGACTTGCCCTACCGGTCTGCGCTTCAATTTGAGACTTGAATTGCTCACTTCCCAGTACCCATGCCTTATTTGTTACTGTGCGAATCTCTTCAAGCGTCTGTTCTTTTATCTCGTACGTAAATAGAGAACGATATATCGACCGTCTTTTTTCTGGCGATACGGATAAAGACAAGTATTCGAAATGAGGTGAGATTAGCTCGCTTTGTGCTCCCAAAGCATTAACACGATAACTAGACCAAGGGTAATTAGATGGGTGGGCCACCATATTGGCCCGAACAGGATTTAGCTCGATATATCGATAGCAAGTTAGTAAATAGAGAGCTGAGTCAATAAGAGACGCTTTATAACGCCCTTCCCACAACGTACCCGTTCGGCGGTACTTTTTATTAAAGTACTGAACATAGTAACGCCCAATATTCTGTATTGTTTTTGATATGCCGTCTTCCACTTGAGGTGTAATCAGCAAATGTACGTGATTGGTCATCAAGACATAAGCATGTACTTCACAAGAGTATGCTCGACACGCGTCATTCAGTTTATCTAGATAGAACAAATAATCGTCATTTTGATGAAAAATCGCTTCACGGT
>NZ_LWFE01000871.1:0-346 GCF_001635675.1 Oleiphilus sp. HI0061
CGGTAAGATCGCACCTTATCCATCACAGACACCAAGGTCTGATAGGAAGTGTCTTTTCGTGCCATGACAGTAATATCTTTCTTTTCCGGAATACGCGATTTCAGCTCCTGCATCACTTGCCCTAACATCGCAAAGTCGTAAGCCCCAGTACTTACGGCCGCGTTGTCAGAGCTATTATTTGCAACTGAATTCCGCTTTAAACTATCTATTTGCTTAATCACACCGCCTTTATTGTCGGCAACCACCAACTTATCTTCCAGAATCATTACCTGTAACTGCAATGACTCATCATCCTGAGCTGAGCTTTGGTCTTGAGTTGGAAAGTTCAACTCAAGTACACTCGTAT
>NZ_LWFE01000872.1:0-228 GCF_001635675.1 Oleiphilus sp. HI0061
GCAAGTCTATCCAAACATTGTTTANCATTACTTATGACATTTCGGTGGCTTAAACAAGCACCTTTAGAAACGCCAGTTGTGCCTCCAGTGTACTGGAGCATACATAAATCATCTGGGCCAATATCTTTACGGGCTTGCAATTTAGCCTGATCAAAATCATTGAGGATTTGGCTAAAAGAGTGGCAACCCTCTGGAGCAGGCGTCGGGGAGTCGCTTAGTAAATCCGCA
>NZ_LWFE01000873.1:0-408 GCF_001635675.1 Oleiphilus sp. HI0061
TTCGTCTGACAACACGCGTACTGCAGATGATACAGATATGTACAATGGAGCCCCTGATCGATATAACTGGGACTACAAAGGTGTTAAGGAGTTTTTCATTCCTTATAACAATTATAAGGTCGGTCAGAAAGGTGTTCAATACGATGACTTGGTTATGCCGGGTCACTTAAATCCTGAATATGTTCGCTGGGAACTGCATCGTGTACATGTTGTCGAAGCTACTTTGAAGAAAGGGGCTCGTCATATCTATAAAAAACGTGTGTTCTATGTTGATGAAGACAGCTGGGGAATTGCTATGGTGGATCAGTACGATAACCGTGGTGAACTTTGGCGAGTCAGTAATGCGCTCTTAAAGAACTATTATGAGTTGCCAGGCGTTTGGTCCAGTGGTGATGTATATCACGATCT
>NZ_LWFE01000874.1:0-502 GCF_001635675.1 Oleiphilus sp. HI0061
ATGCTCAAGCTCTTTCCATTCGCTGGCACCCGAAGCCAGGTCATGTTTTTCTGCCGCACTGCACCAAGCCTGATAGCTTTCTGCAGCGGCCATGTTGATTTCAAGCTTAGCTAGTTTCTTGGATGAGCTTTCAAAAAACACTCGTACTCTCCGAAGTAAAGTCATGATTGCTTTCAAGCTTAACAGGAGATACCACTTTTCGCCGTATTATTTACCATTTTATGAGTATTCTTCAGGTTTTGTATGACCCAGATCATTCTTGAAGTGCCATCGCTTTACTCTGCTCCATGTTATGATACGCGCCGTCCTTTCAATCACTTCGAGTTTCCGATGACTATTGAAATCATTCCCTTTGAACGCTTGCTCATCGCTTTTATCCCTACTTTCTTTGTGATTGCTCTAATGCGATATTGGGGGCTGGCATACGGAAAAGCCTGTTACTCAATCATCCGCATGCTACTCCAGCTGCTATTAATTGGCTACGCGCTGATCATGATCTTCG
>NZ_LWFE01000875.1:0-13361 GCF_001635675.1 Oleiphilus sp. HI0061
TTGCTTTTTTCCGGCTTCGGCAGAATATTTTTCAAATAGTTCTTTAAAGCGATGATAAGTGCCCATGCCGGGTTTCATCATTTTTGATAAAGGGCCGCTCTCAGTATGTTCCGGTGCAATTTTCAGGTAGCCGCCTACATGGTGTGTAACAAGTTCCTTTATATATTCCGGGTCTTCTACTGCTAGGTCGTAGCGTAAGCCGGAAGCAATAAGTATGCGTTTAATTCCGGGTAGTGTTCTGGCGCGTCGGTATAGATTTGTTGTGGGCGAGTGGTCAGTAATCAGATTTTTGCAAATTGAAGGATAGACGCATGACAGTCGACGACAACTTGCATGAATTTCCTCTGAGCGACAATTCTGATGGTACATGTTTGCAGTAGGTCCGCCCAGATCAGAAATGGTGCCGGTGAAACCGGGTGTCATATCCCTGATTCGCTCAATCTCATGGATAACGGAATCTTCTGATCGACTCTGTATTACTCTGCCTTCATGTTCTGTGATCGAGCAGAATGAACAGCCACCAAAACAGCCTCTCATAATATTGACCGAGAAACGTATCATCTCGTAGGCAGGAATTTTTGCATCACCGTAGCTAGGATGAGGCACTCGCTGATAAGCGTGTTCGAAGACGCTATCAAGTTCATCTGTCGATAGAGGAATGGCTGGTGGGTTTACCCAAACATAGCGTTGATCGTGAGGCTGAACAATGGCTCGGGCATTGGCTGGATTAGTTTCCAGGTGCAGTATTCGGGAGGTGTGAGCATAAAGCACAGGGTCCTTGGAAACCTTTTCAAAAGAGGGGAGTAAGATAAATTCTCTCTCTTTATCAGCGCTTTGTTCTGGAAATGGTAAAATTTTGATTGGCTCTGCTTTATCGACTTGCTGATTGTCGGCGCATTTACTTGTCGACTCGGAACCTTCTATTTCAGTTTCTTGATAAGGGTTTTTCTGGAACGGGTGGTTCGCTGGGTCAAGCGCTTTTGGTTTTTCGATGCGCGAGGAATCTTTTATATTCCAGCCTTCTGGCAATTCTTTTAGTAGGCAAGCTGTTCCTTTGATATCTTTCATATCCTTGGGGTGTTCACCTCGGGATATACGTAGGGCTACCTCAGATATTGCTCGCTCTGCATTCCCATAAAGTAGGATATCTGCTTTTGAGTCCATCAGAACCGATCGTTTTACCTTGTCTGACCAGTAGTCGTATTGAGCGATTCGGCGTAGGCTAGCTTCAATCCCACCGATCACAACCGGGATATCTTTGTAGGCTTCTCTACAGCGCTGACTATAAACCGTTACTGCACGGTCAGGGCGCTTACCACCCTCGTTGTTTGGGGTGTAGGCATCGTCATGGCGAATCTTCAGATCAGCTGTATAACGATTGATCATCGAGTCCATGTTGCCCGCAGAAACCGCATAAAATAAATTTGGCTTACCAAGCTTTTGAAAATCATCTTTCGATGTCCAGTCCGGCTGGGCAATAATTCCAACTCGATAACCTTGAGACTCTAGCAGCCGACCAATGACCGCCATGCCAAAGCTGGGGTGGTCGACGTAAGCGTCACCGCAAATGATAATAACATCGCAACTATCCCAACCCAGAGTATCCATTTCCTCACGAGACATGGGTAGGAAGGGTGCAATACCGAAGCATTCTGCCCAGTACTTAGGATAAGAAAAAAGAGAGGTGTCGGCTTGCATAGTTTTCGGCTGCTTAAGTAAGAATAGTTGACTATTTTACATGGTCTTTCTATTTGGGCCTAGTGCTTCTTGGTATACATATCGTAGGGTATGCTTATTCTATGTGGTAATTTCTATATTTATCAGGCACCTTAGCCCTATAAATAGAATTTATTCTGGAACTCAATGTGAGTGATAAACAAGTCGTCGAAGCCAAAAATATTATTGCGGTGATCCTGGCAGCTGGAGAATCGAGTCGTTTCGGTTCGCCTAAACAGCTGGCTGATTGGCACGGGAAACCCTTGTTGCAACATGTGTTTGATACGGTGTCTCAGGTCTTCCCAAAAACCTGGGTGATGCTGGGCGCTAATTACAAAGAAATTAACAGTGTGCTTTCTTTTGGTGTTGCAAAGGTTTTACATGAGAGTGCATGGCAAGAGGGAATGGGAAAGGTCATTGCTAGCGCAGCATCATCTGCAGAGAGCGAAGCCCTGCTGACAGATGAAAACGTGGATGGCCTGTTGTTCTTGCTTGGGGATCAGCCCTTAATAGAAACAAGTGACTTGCGCAAATACTGTACTTTAGTTAATGAGCAAGCGAATGAAATAATTTGTGCAGGATATCAAGAAGAGGACAAGGAGCTTAGTCTTGGAGTGCCCGCATACTTTCCTTGGTCGTATTTGCCTCAGCTAAAAGGCTTGGCTGTACCGGGAAATCAGGGCGGCGCGAAAGGCATAATCTTGCGCAACAAAACGACGCCTGTTTACCTCGGCGGGCGAGTTCAGGATGTTGATACTGAAAGTGACCTGGAGCGCTTACGCTTGGCAGTCACTTCAGTATGCTGATTCAAGTGCTTAGCCAAACAGTCCTGCAGTAACAGCAATACCGACTGCGAATACACCTATGCTGGCCGCCAGCGCCATGCCATAAAACTTATTGGAAGCAGCTCGGTTTTGCCTGATATAGGTTTCAATTGTTTGTGCTGCGACGTCTTCTGCAGTTTCGCGCGTGATTTCATGAGCTTGTTTTATTGCGTCACCCTGTAAGCGTTGCCAAAACTCAGTGTCCATAGATTGGCTAGAGCTAAGGTGCTCTTTTAATTCTTCAATTTGTACAGGGTCTAAGCCTGTATGAGCTTTGCTATCCAGAAGCTCTTGCTTAAATTCAGTGAGTTGGTTTCCTAAAAACAGACTTACTTCTGCAGCAACTTCCTCTTTAATGGACTCAGTTTTCTTATTAATTTCGTTGACGTATTCATCCATGATGCCTTTTAAGTGATCCTGCTGCTCTTGCTTTGAATCACTCAGGATGCGTTTGACATGATCGTATTGCTCGTCGAATAGACTGGATAGGAGCTCGTGAAGGCGGTTGTTAACATTCGCTTTTACGGCTGATCGAGCGACTTGTTCAATGATATCAGACGAAGCTTCGACACTCGGCGCTGCGGCAGGTTTGTCTTGAAGTTCGTCCGGAAGCTCAGTTTTGCTGATTTTACCAAGTTGAGCCTGTTCCTGATCACTAAGAGAGATAGAAATCGCAGGTTTGGGTAGCGTGTTATTAGCTATGTCGCTAGTGAGCTTTTCAATAAGCTCTACCACTTGCTGAGACTCAGCAGGTTTGGTTAGCACACCATAAATACCAAAGTTACGTGCATCTTCAGAGAATTCATCTGACTTTTTTGAGGTGCACATAATAATGGGAATCTCTGATGTCTCAGGATTCATTTTTATTTCTTTGGTAGCGTCAACGCCGTTCATACCCGGCATGAGCTGATCCATAAAAATAACGTCAGGATTATTGTTGGACGCCAAATATGATAAGGCTTCTTCGCCGGAGTTAACCATATCGACTTTAAGGCTGATTTTCTCTAAAAGCTTACTCAATGCAAACCTGGCGACCTTGGAGTCATCTACCAATAAAGCGCTTTTAATTGTCATCATATACCTCGTTAATCTCTATTCAAATTCGTACTTTAAAATTCTGTATGGACGTGTCGTAGCTGGCCGTTTGTGTCTAATTGCAAACGTTGATTACCAGCCTTCTAGCTTAGGACACTCCGTTGCTCGATAACTCTTTTGCCGGTAACACACGCCAGGCTCGCTGGATCTGGCAGTAAACACTTCGCCTTCTGCTGTGGTTAGCGTTGCCTTGCCAAATGGCTTTCCATCTTTAAATGTGCCGGTGATCTTACTTCCATTAGGGTTTAGGATCTCTCCCTTACCGTGATAGAGGCCATCAATAAATTGTCCGACATACTTTTTACCGTTCGCATAGGTTTCGACACCCTTGCCGTGGAACATACCGTTAGAGAATGAACCTTCGTAGTGTCCGCCATCCGGGTAGGTTAGGGAACCGTTACCGTGGAATAAATTGTCTGAGAAGCCGCCAACATATAGTAGGCCCCCCTTGGTTGTAAGAGAGCCTTGCCCATTGAGCACGCCATCAATCCAGAAACCTGTATAGATGTCACCGGTAGCTTTGGTTAGGGTTCCTTCACCATTAAACTCATTTTCATCAAGCTCACCAATGTAGGTATCGCCGTCTGTGGTGGTGAGGGTGCCGCGGCCTTGCATATTGCCTTCAAACCACTCTCCCTGGTATTTCATTCCGTTGGCATATCGGACAGAGCCGATGCCATGAAAGTTGCCATTAACGAAGGAGCCGTTGTATTCAAAGCTGCCTTCTTGAATGTAGCTTCCTTCGCCTGTCTTGATATCGTTTGCCCACATACCATTTTGGTAATCAACTTTAGTAAATTGCTGAAGCTGAGCTTTTAGTGTTTTGGTGCTTCCGCGTCGTATATCAACGCTTGATAACCAGCTCTGATAACCTTCTTTAGCAACTTCGATGTTGTAATTACCAGGTGTTAGCTGCATTTCCAGTTTAGTTGGGCCATAAGGTTTACCGTTTACCAATACGGTATCGTCGGTAACGTTTGAGCGCACAATCAAAGTGCCGGTAATGACAGGTTTGGGCTCGGGCTGTTCTGTGTTTTTGTAGGTGATTACTTCGGGCTTCTTCGTTTCAGAGATAATAACTTCTCTTATGGGCGGGGTAGGGGCCGGAGCTTCAACTTCATCTGCGAAAATTGCTTCTTCAGAAAACGCAAGGTCTTCAGTTCTTTTTAGCGAGTCAAGCACTTGTTTGCTCATTTCACTAAGCTCAATATATTCAGCTTCTTTTGTTGTTTCTTGAGGAGCCGGTGTGCCCGCACTTACCGGTACGTCAGGCTCGGATTCGATAGAAGTTTTAGCTTTTACAATGTCTGCTTCATTATTTGCCGGCCCTGTGCCCGCAATGATTAACAGCAAAATCATTAAGAAATTTATAAAAAGAAGAGGTCTAAGATCGACCATTTATATACTACCCTTAAGAAATAGGAGCTGAGTTGCTCCGCCACATTTCCGTTTACTAACGTGTAAAATATGTACTCTGGATTAATCGTTGCTTGAGTATTGAAGGCGCATCGCTTACGTTATGTCTAGAGTGTAGACTCAAATAGAAAAAAATGCTTAGAAATAAGATGTAAATGTAAGATAAGTCACAGAATATTCGATTCTGGGCTAAACTGCTTTCTGCTTGTAAAAGTGCAGTTGAGTGCTCAATAGAGCGTTTGGGTTATTGTCCTAAAAGTATAATCATTCAGTAGTATTAATATAAGGTATTAACGATATATGGCTAACATGCAGCATAAAGATTTCAAACTGATCCGCTCTCAAAGCATTGATGCTTTGCATGTGACAGCCGAAGAGTATGAGCACTTGGGGACGGGTGCCAGGCACCTGCATTTTGCGACCACTAATACCGAAAACGTATTTTTGGTAGGTCTAAAAACAGTTCCGACTGACAACTCTGGCGTCGCACATATTCTTGAGCATACGGCACTGTGTGGTAGCGAGAAATATCCGGTTCGTGACCCCTTCTTTATGATGATCCGCCGATCCTTAAATACTTTTATGAATGCCTTTACCAGTAGTGACTGGACGGCTTACCCTTTTGCAAGTAAAAACAAGAAAGATTTTAATAATCTTCTCGAAGTGTATCTCGATGCAGTTTTCTTCTCTCGACTCGACGAGATGGATTTTCTACAAGAGGGGCATCGACTTGAGTTTGAAAAAGCAGATGATGCCAATAGCGATCTGAGTTACAAGGGTGTTGTTTATAATGAAATGAAGGGAGCGATGAGCTCACCGGTTAGTCAACTATGGCAGACATTAACGCGCCATTTGTATCCGACTACTACCTATCACTTTAATAGTGGTGGAGATCCTGAGCATATCACCGGTTTAAGTTATGATGACTTAAAAGGCTTTTACAAAAAGCACTATCATCCAAGTAATGCTGTGTTTCTGACCTTTGGCGATATTCCAGCTTATGAGCACCATTGTCACTTTCAGGGTTACGCTTTATCCAGATTCTCTAAAGAAGATCACCGAATCAGAATCAACGATGAGCAACGCTATTGTGCACCGATTCGGATTCAGGAAAATTACCCCGTTGAAAAAGATGAGCCGACCGAACATAAGACGCACATTGTTGTCTCATGGTTGTTAGGTTACAGCTTTGATTTGGAACAAAACCTCGAAGCACATCTATTGGCTGATGTGTTGTTTGAGAACAGTGCTGCACCATTGCAGCGAGCATTAGAGGCTTCAAAGCTAGGGCATGCGCCATCACCCTTGTGTGGTTTGGAAGACTCTAACCGAGAAATGGCTTTTGCGTGTGGTTTAGAGGGAAGTGAACCGGGTAAAGAGGAAGAGCTAGAAGCAGAAATCTTCGCTGTGTTAGAGAAAGTTGCCCAAGAAGGTGTTGCTAAAGAACGTTTGGATGCGGTATTGCATCAGCTTGAGTTAAGTCAGCGAGAAATTGCGGGAGACAGTTACCCTTACGGTTTGCAGTTGATACTCGGCGCATTGCCTTCGATGTTGCACGGTGGCGACCCGGTCGCATTGCTAGACCTTGAGCCGGTGATTGAAAAGTTAAGAGAGCGCGTTAAAGACCCTGAATATTTCAAATCTTTGGTGAAAAAGCACTTATTGGATAACTCACACCGAGTCACTTTATCTCTTCGTCCGGATACTTCTTACGATGAGGTCAGAACAGCTCTGCTAACGAAGCAACTAGCTGAAATTAAGCAGAATCTGAACGAGGAAGAGAAGCAAAAGGTCATAGATCAGGCGGAAGCCTTGAAGCAGCGTCAGATCATGAAAGATGATGAATCGATCTTGCCTAAGGTTGGCATTCCAGACGTGCCCCTGCATTTACACTTCCCCAAAGGCGAACCAGCCAAAGTTTCGGATAATATTACTTGTTACCACCAAGGCACAAATGGCTTGGTCTATCAGCAGATTATTATTGATATGCCTGAGCTTAGCGAAGACTTGCAAGCACTCTTGCCGATTTATACTGCCGTGGTTACCGCTCTAGGTGCGGGCGAGAGCAGTTACCTGGAAATGCAGAATAAGCAGTCTGCTTTAACTGGTGGCCTGGGAGCGTACAGCTCCGTTAAGGGCGAAATTGACGACGTTCAAGATATCAAAGGAGTATTGGTATTTTCAGGGAAGGCGCTTAGTCGAAACTACGTCGCTTTGACAGAGATGCTTAAGGAAACGCTCGACAACGTTCGTTTCGATGAGCATGAACGTCTTCGCGAACTGGTGGCTCAGATGCGAGCGCGTCGTGAGCAAGGTGTAACCAGTAGCGGTCATGCCTTGGCGATGGGAGTTGCCTCTAGCAGAATGAGCCCTGGCTCGTACCTCGCTTATCAGCTAGGGGGAATGCAAGGCATTAAAGCCTTGAAGGCTTTAGATGAATCGCTATCAACTGAAAGTGGCGATATCGATAGTAAAGCCTTATCCAGCTTGGCTGAAGGTTTGGAAAGTATTCATAAGGCAGTTTTAGCACAGCCTCGTCAGTTCTTACTGGTCTCGGAGTCGGAAGTCTCTGATGAAATTGCAGGCTTTATTCATCAGTCCTATAAAGACTTTGAACCTGCTGCGAATAGTCATTTTTCTTTAACAGAGAGACGTGAAACCGTAAAAGAAGCTTGGCTAACGTCCACGCAAGTCAACTTCTGTGCCAAGGCTTATCCTACTGTCGCTGTCGGTCATGATGATGCACCAGCCTTGTCTGTATTGGGAGGCTTTTTAAGAAATGGCTATTTACATAGGACGATCAGAGAGCAAGGTGGTGCCTATGGCGGTGGTGCAGGGCAGGACTCAGGTTCGGCATCCTTCAGGTTTTTCTCTTATCGTGATCCTCGTCTAAGTGAAACACTTGATGACTTCGACGCTTCATTAGAATGGCTGCATATCGAGGAGCATGATGGAGAAGAGTTAGAGCAGGCTATTTTGGGAGTTGTATCGCAAATAGATAAACCAAGATCGCCAGCTGGTGAAGCAAAGGGTGATTACCATAACTTGTTGTTTGGTCGAACCCAGGAGCATCGCGAAGCATTTAGGGCGAAAGTTTTGTCGGTCACAATTGATGATCTGCAGCGTGTTGCCAAGACTTACCTGCAGCCAGACTTAGCGAGTGTTGCGGTGATTAGCCAGCAAAGTCAGCGAGATGCGCTTGAAGGACTGGGTTTAGAGATTAAAGAACTCTAAACGCTAAAAGCAGAAAAGTGCTAAACAGGTACTGCTAGCGTTATGGCTAGCAGCGTCGCTCAATACCCGATTGCACCATGATGCGGGTAGCAATTTCTTCAACCGAGTAATGTGTCGTATTCAAAAAGGGAATCCTTTCTCTGCGATACATTAGCTCAACCTCTTCAACTTCATAATTACATTGCTTTGCTGAAGAGTAACGCGAGTTAGCGCGTCGTTCATGGCGAATGGCGGCAAGCCTGTCAGGCTCAATAGTCAGGCCAAAAATCTTGTTTCTATGGGGGCGTAAAGAGGCGGGCAGCTTTTGGTCTTCGATATCTTCTTCGGTAATTGGATAGTTGGCCGCCTTAATGCCGTACTGCATTGCAAGATAGAGACAAGTAGGGGTTTTGCCACTGCGCGATACGCCGGTCAATATCACATCCGCTTGGTCATAGAGTTTGGTGCGAGCACCGTCGTCATTGTCGAGTGCGTAGTTAATAGCCTCTATTCTTTGGTCATAGCGGGTATTTTTAGTAATGCGTGTTCTACCTACCTGATAAGAAGAGCGAACGCCGAGCTCTTGTTCCAGCGGCCCTAGAAAAGCGGCGAAAATATCAATCATCAAGCTATTACTCTTTTTGATGATCTTTCTGATGCCATCATCAACGATGGTGTCGAAAATAATAGCTTTCGCGCCATTTAACTCCGCCGCAGCATTAATTTTCTCGACCGTTTCGAGGGCTTTTTCAATGCTATCAACGTAAGGAAGCGTGACTTTCTCGAATTCATGCTCTTCAAATCGTGTTAATAAACTGACGCCTAACGCTTCTGAGGTGATACCTGTGCCGTCTGAAATGAAAAAAGCAGTACGCTGATTACCCATAAAAAACCTTATTTTGAAGCCGAGGATTGATTCAAATAAGTTAGCATAAAGTGTTACAATTCACACCTGCTCGCGTTAGGTAAAGCGCATAATTATCAGTATTTCGCTAATGTACAGGAGAATAAGCCTTGCAGGACTACATTATTTGGTTTGATGAACTGGGTATGAACGATGTTGATCGAGTGGGGGGAAAGAATGCTTCACTCGGCGAGATGATCAGTCATCTATCTTCTGTAGGGGTAAGGGTGCCGGGCGGTTTTGCTACAACGGCTCAGGCATATTGGGACTTTCTATCAGAGAACGGCTTAAGTGAGCGTATCAATGCAGAGCTTGCTTCACTCGATGTAAAAGACGTTACAGCCTTGGCAGAAAGTGGTGCCAAAATTCGTGGCTGGGTGATGGAGGCTCCGTTTCAAGAGGCTCTCAATAGGGCGCTTGAAGATGCTTTCAAAAAGCTACAAGACGGAAATCAAAACTTGGCCGTTGCAGTTCGTTCTTCCGCCACTGCCGAAGATTTGCCTGAGGCTTCTTTTGCTGGTCAGCAAGAAACCTTCTTGAATGTTACCGGAATCGAACAAGTTAAAGCTCTGGTTAAAGAAGTTTTTGCTTCGCTTTATAACGATAGAGCGATCTCTTATCGTGTTCACCATGAGTTTGAGCATAGTGAAGTCGCATTGTCCGCTGGTATTCAAAAGATGGTGCGCAGTGAGACGGCGAGCTCCGGTGTTATGTTTACCCTCGATACCGAATCCGGCTTTAGAGATGTGGTGTTTATCACTTCCTCATATGGCTTGGGTGAAACTGTCGTGCAGGGTGCAGTGAACCCAGACGAATTTTATGTACATAAGCCCACTTATGAAGCTGGTCGCCCAGCAATTCTCAAGCGTAACTTGGGTAGCAAAGCGATCAAGATGGTCTATAGCCAGGATGATAGTGACTCACTGGTTGAAACCGTCAAGGTTGATATGGCACAGCGCAAACAGTTCTCACTGAGTGATGAAGAGCTCAATGAGCTGACCAAGCAAGCGCTGATTATCGAGAAACACTATGATCGCCCGATGGATATCGAGTGGGCAAAAGATGGTGATGACGGTGAGTTGTATATTGTTCAGGCGCGCCCTGAAACGGTTAAGAGTCGTTCTAGTACTGCTATTCTAGAACGCTACTTAATGAAAGAGACCGGAACCGTTGTCGTAGAAGGGCGCAGTATCGGTCACAAGATCGGTAGTGGCGCAGTGAAAGTCGTTGATGATATTGCTGACATGGATCAGGTTCAGGACGGTGATGTACTCGTTACAGACATGACTGATCCGGATTGGGAGCCGGTAATGAAGCGTGCTTCAGCTATCGTGACAGATCGTGGTGGCCGTACTTGCCATGCTGCGATTATTGCGCGTGAGCTCGGGATTCCTGCTGTTGTTGGTTGTGGTGATGCCAGTGATGTATTGCGCGATGGGCAAGAAGTAACCGTCTCTTGTGCAGAAGGTGATACCGGATTTATCTATGAAGGCTTACTCGACTTTGAGTTGAAAGAAAACTCTGTCGATTCGATGCCTGATATGGATTTGAAAATTATGATGAATGTCGGAAACCCTGATAGGGCTTTCGACTTCAGGGCACTGCCAAATGAAGGTGTTGGTCTGGCTCGTCTAGAGTTTATTATCAACCGAATGATTGGTGTGCACCCTAAGGCCTTGCTGAACTTTGACACCTTGCCGCCTGACCTTAAGCAAACAGTCGAGCAGCGTATCAGTGGATATGCCTCTCCGGTTGATTTCTATATCGATAAGCTGGTTGAAGGTATTTCGACACTGGCTGCGGCGTTCTACCCAAAACGTGTGATTGTTCGTTTGTCAGACTTTAAGTCTAACGAATACGCCAACCTTATCGGTGGCACATTATATGAACCAGACGAAGAAAACCCGATGCTCGGCTTCCGTGGTGCATCGCGCTATATTTCTGAAACCTTCCGTGACTGTTTCTATTTAGAATGTGAAGCGCTTAAGCGTGTACGCGATGTAATGGGCCTGACCAATGTTGAAGTTATGGTGCCTTTTGTCAGAACAGTTGGCGAGGCCAAGCACGTGGTAGAATTACTGGCCGAGAAAGGCCTAAAGCGTGGTGAGAACGACCTGAAAGTCATTATGATGTGTGAGCTGCCTGCAAATGCTATTTTGGCAGATCAGTTCCTGGAGCACTTCGATGGTTTCTCAATTGGTTCCAATGATTTAACTCAGTTAACACTCGGTATCGATAGAGATTCTGGAATCATTGCTCACTTGTTTGATGAACGTAACGAGGCGATTAAAGCACTACTGGAAAATGCTATTAGCGCTTGCAAGCGAGCAAACAAATACGTTGGTATTTGTGGGCAAGGCCCCTCAGACCATCCTGACTTAGCGCGTTGGTTAATGGAGCAGGATATCGATAGTATTTCACTAAATCCCGATTCGGTGCTTGATACCTGGTTCTATCTAGCTGATAACAGCTAAAGTCCTGATCAGAGTATTGTTGTTTATGCTACCAGTGCTTCGAAATGCACTCATACTGATTGGCGGGTTGCTGCTTGTCAGTATGAGGGTGTTTGCAGGTCAAGGCCTTAATGATGAAGGAGCCTCGAATGTGGAGCCTAAGAAAACTCTGCGTTTGGCAGGCCCGCCTTGGGAGCCGTTTCTGTATGAACAGCAGCCGCGCAAAGGATTGGCAACAGAGATTGTAATAGAAGCTTTCGAGCGTGCAGGCTACTCCGTTGAAGTCTCAATTAAGCCTTGGCGAAGAGTATTAGCAGAAGCCGAAAAAGGCATGGTTGATGTATTGATCGGCTTATGGTTTAACGAGCAAAGAGCGAGCAATTTTCTTTATTCCGACCCTTACTATGTTAATCAAATTAGCTTTATTTCTGATCAGAGCGAAGTGATTTCATATCAGAAATTGGATGATCTAAAAGGTTTAAAAATAGGAGTAAGAAAGGGGGCGAGTTTTGGTCATAATTTCGACAATGCTGCAGGGCTGAATAAAACCCCAATGGTAAACGCCTTAAGCATGTTAAAGATGCTGGCACTGGGGCGGATAGATATCGGCATTGGTGATCATTTGATTTTGAGTCGCTTGATGCAGAAAAATAAGATGCTTAACGAACAGCTTAAATTTGTAGAGCCCGCTTATACTGAGCGTGAGCTTCACATGGCGATTGTTAAGTCTTTAGCTGATCATCAGGCAATTGTCTCTGCATTTAATCATCACTTGCGAAAGATGAAGCAGCAGGGAAGAGTTAAAGAAATTATTAAGACCTACAGCCCTTAAACTCTTTACCACTCCCCCGTATTCGTCATTGATACCCAAGGCTCTTCAGGTGCAAGGTTATCGCCCTTTTGTAGAAGTTCGATTGATATGCCATCGGGTGAACGAATAAAGGCCATGTAGCCGTCTCTCGGAGGCCGGTTGATCGTTAATCCTTGTGACTGTAGTTTTTCACATAGCTCATAGATATTGTCGACAGAAAAAGCCAGGTGCCCGAAATTCCTACCGCCGGTGTAGTCTTCAGTGTCCCAATTGTATGTTAGTTCCAGGCAAGGGGCTTTGATAATTCTCGCTTCATCAGCATCGTCCGGTGCCGCAAGAAATACTAGTGTGAATCGGCCTTTCTCGCTGTCTTTGCGACTAATCTCAACGAGCCCTAGTTTATTGCAATAGAAGTCCAGAGAGGCTTCTAGGTCCTTGACACGAACCATAGTATGTAGGTATTTCATTTTTTAACTCCCGGCCTTTAAGTATCTGGTCTTAATCAAGTAAATCTGCAACATGCTCAGGGATCTCACGTGGTTCGCGGAAAATATCACTGACATGCACACCGTAAGTGCCCCGTTTTCGGTCTTCGAAAAACGTCTTCAAACTGCGTTTAACTGTTGGGAAAGCGATTTCATCCCAGGGGATATCTTGTTCGTCGAAGAGTTTTACTTCTAGGCTTTCTTGACCTGCAGCGTAGCTCTCCTGTTTTAGTTCAGCGAGAAAAAAGATATGTACCTGATCAATCTGCGGGACGCTGATCATAGTAAATAAGCCTTTTAGGTTTACCTTCGCTTCTGCTTCTTCCCAGGTCTCACGCATAGCGGCTTCTTCTGTCGTTTCCTGGTTTTCCATAAAACCCGCTGGCAGAGTCCAATAGCCTAAACGGGGTTCGATGGCGCGCTTGCATAATAATACCTTATCGC
>NZ_LWFE01000876.1:0-10420 GCF_001635675.1 Oleiphilus sp. HI0061
CTCGACATGAAAGTACATCGCCTTCAAGTATTAAGCCGCTATAGCTGGGTAGTAAAATAAGCTTGATTGCGACGCTTTGCCCTTTGGTATATTCCGACTCACTCTTAAGTGCCAAGCCTCCTTCACTCAAGTTAACAGTTTGAATGTTGTCATTTGAGTTTTGCTGGTTGTTCATTGCCAGCACTCTCGATAAGGCGTCGAGTTTCTTGTTCATTACTTTTAAAAACTGCCCCAGGTTTTTATCTTTATCTGTCAGCGTTCGGAGTAGATGCTTTGATTCAACATCCAATAGCTGAAACTCAGAGATCAGACCAAACTCGGGGCTTAGTTCAAAACATTCCGCTGCAGTTTGATTGTCAGCTCTGGGAACAATGTCAACGGACGCTTTATTTTCAACGCGAAAATATTGTCGTCGATTGGCGAGTTCGGTAATGGTTTCAATATCGTCATTCATAAGTCGGGACAGCTTGCTTCAACAAATAGAGGTTTAAAAAGATATATAGCTTTAATTAAAGCAAAGAAATGCTCGCTTCGCTGAATTGATTTGCGGCTTTTGTGAATGCCGCGCAAAGGAACTGACAAACAAGGTGTTGTTTGCTTAGGGGGGCTGTGGTTTAATCGCGCCATGTTTAAATTCTATCCTGTCTTAATTGGCCTTCGTTATACATCGGCGAAGCGCAAAAACCACTTCATTTCATTTATCTCGCTAACGTCGATGGTGGGCTTGATAATTGGTGTGGCTCTACTTATTACTGTGCTCTCTGTTATGAACGGTTTTGATCGTGAATTACAGCAAAGAATCTTGGGTATGGTGCCGCACGCAGTGATTAAACCTTATAGTGATATGCGAGACTGGCAAACACTTCAGGATTCTGTACTTGAAAATGAGAAAGTGCTTGCTGCCGCGCCGTTTATAAATGCTCAAGGAATGGTGACGCGTAACGGTGCAGTTCACGGTGTTCAGCTGAATGGCGTTTTACCTGAAGAAGAAACATCGGTCTCGATTATCAGTGAGCATATGATTCGAGGTTCTCTTGAGGATTTGAAATCAGGTGAGTTCGGCATGATTATCGGTGAAATACTATCCCGGCAATTGCGCGTTGATGTCGGGGATAAAGTCACTGTCGTTTTACCCGAAGCTTCCTTAACGCCTGCAGGTGTGTTTCCAAGGTTAAAGCGTTTTGTTGTAAAAGGTATTTTCAGTGTAGGAGCCGACCTGGATGCTTCGCTGACCATGATTCATATGGATGACGCGGCAAAAATGTTACGTATCAAAGGTTCAGTGCACGGCTTGCGCTTAAAAATGCATGACCTGTTTGATGCACCCTATATTGCTCGCCAGATAGCGATGAACCTGGATGAAGGTTTTTATAGCGTAGACTGGACCAGAACCCACGGAAACCTGTTTCAGGCAATTCGCATGGAAAAGACTATGATTGGCCTATTGTTGATGGTTATTGTTGCGGTTGCCGCCTTTAATATTATCTCTACTTTAGTGATGGTTGTGACGGATAAGAAAGCTGACATAGCGATCCTCCGCACCATGGGGGCGAGCCCCAAGGCGATTATGGGGATATTTGTTGTGCAAGGTGCTTATATCGGGATCGTAGGAACCCTGGTCGGCACCGTATTAGGCGTGCTACTCGCTTTGAATGTCAGCGATATTATTCAGGGAATAGAGAGTCTTCTGAAGATGCAGTTTCTCAACCCGGATGTCTATTTTATTAGTGACTTACCTTCTCAACTTTTACTTGATGATGTGCTGGTTATTTCCGGGACAGCATTGATTATGAGTTTGTTAGCAACACTTTACCCGGCTTGGCGGGCTTCCAAAGTTCAACCCGCGGAGGCTTTGCGTTATGAATGATGGCGTAATTATTGAGGCGAAAGGCATCTCAAAAAACTATGATGATGCTGTTGCGCCAATTTCGATTTTTCAGAATTTAGACTTCACCCTTAGCAAGGGGGAGTCGGTCAGCGTATTGGGCGCTTCCGGCTCTGGTAAAACGACTTTGTTGAATATATTGGGTGGTTTGGATAAAGCGAGCGAAGGTCTTGTAAGGCTTTGTGGTAGCGACTTGAGTCAGTGCTCAGAGGCGCGCCTAACAGAGTTGAGAAATCAGAATCTGGGCTTTGTTTATCAGTTTCATCACTTGTTAGCGGAGTTTACGGCGGTAGAGAATATTGCTATGCCTTTATTCATTGCTGGCCAGAAACGGCGTTTGGCAGAAGCGCGAGCGCTTGAATTGCTTGACTTAGTGGGCTTGTCAGCACGGGCTAAACATAAGCCTTCTGAGTTGTCGGGAGGAGAGCGTCAGCGAGTTGCCATTGCTCGTGCGCTGGTCAATCAGCCAAAGTGCGTATTGATGGATGAGCCGACGGGAAATTTGGATGAAACCACAGCACGAAAGATCCAAGATGTGATGCTGACCTTGCAGCGTGAGCTGGATACAGGCTTCGTTGTCGTAACGCATGATACGCAATTAGCGCACAAGATGGACAGAGTATTAATCATGGAAGAAGGTGTGTTGAAGCCCTGGAGTGCTGCAGAGCAGGCTTCAGTTTAAACGGACTTGTTATCTTTTCTCGCTTTTCTGGCAGCGACTCGGTGGTGCCACTTTCTAAGGGTTGCGCGTTTCCAAATGGCGTCTATGCCGAAATAACCTGTGACGCCAAGTACGCAGCCGGCTACGAGAGAGCCAAAATACATAGGAATACCGACTTCATATAGTTTGTCTTTTAACCACTCGAATGAAAGCTCATACTCGAAAGGTGAAGCGGGAATATCAAGAATCCAGGCGCCTAATAAGTATTCTGCATAGAAAATAGGTGGCATAGTAAGTGGGTTGCTAATCCACACTAAGGCCAGGGAAACCGGTAGGTTTGCGTTGAAACGCAACGCACACAGTGCCGCAGCAACCATTTGAAAGGGCATAGGGATACATGCCCAAAATAAGCCAATGGCAAAAGCCTTAGTGACTGAATGGCGGTTTAAATGCCATAAGTTAGGCTGGTGAACTAGAGGTCCCAAGAACTTAAGGGATTTGTTTTCACGAATTGCGTCGGGATCTGGAAGATATTTTTTTATCAGATCTTTTGGCATAAAAAGTTCACTTCGTAGTCAGGCTCAAGGATGAGTTTATGTTCTATTTGATGGCCGCATTTTGTGTGGGCCCTATCATACTCTATTGTTATGGGGAATTGTTACCCGCCTTTATTTATATTTTGTTTTCAATTTGTTGCTTGGGCTTGGTTAAGACACGTCTATTTTTGCCGCTCTTAAGCTGCTTGCTTGGTCTTCTGTTTACTCACATTCTGATTGCTGAATACTTGGAAGCGCGTCTTGATAGATCTCTCGATAGTGGGAGTCAAACTATTGAGGCTTATGTTTGTTCTGTGCCGGTGGATTATCACTTGTATTCAAAGGCTGATTTTTGTGTGCTTGAAGCATCAGACAATAATGGAAAAATATTGGGTAAAAAAGTAAGGCTCTCATTTTCTCATACCCTTAATCTCGATTTAAAGAAGCGCTACTACAAGTTGAGTGTTGTTTTGAAGCCTCCGCGAGCAAGCTTGAATTTTGTCGGCAGCTCTTTCGAACAGTACCTGTTTTATAAAAAAATTTCGGCAATTGGACGAATTGTGGAGGTGCTCGAAAGTGCTGAAGATGAGGCTGGGTTCACATTGGCGGACCGAGTTCGTTCTAGCCTGAATTCATACCGTATGAGTTTAGGTGACTATCTCAATAACTTACTCCTAGATAAAGAACATAAAGGTCTACTTAGGGCCCTGATCCTGGGAGATCGGGGGCAAATTAGTCCTGGAGACTCACGAGTTCTGCAGTACACAGGAACACAGCATTTGCTTGCTATCTCGGGCCTGCATGTGGGGCTGGTGATGTTTTTTCTCTATAAGCTCTTGGTCTGGTCTGCTTTTCGAGTGCCAGTCGTTGCTTTTTTCGGCCTTGCTTACGTCATTATGGTTGGCGGGAGTGAATCTGCCATCAGGGCTTGGGTAATGTCTGTGTTGGCTCTGGTGCTTTTATCAGGGCGGTGGCGCAGAGACTATTTGGCGATTTATTGTGCCGCAATGTTTATGGTACTTTTATTCGACCCCCTATCGCCCATGAATATTGGCTTTTGGTATTCATTTATTTGTGTGGCTTTGCTTATATTGTTGTCACGGTTTGCACTAAATATGGATGCAAGCTGGCGTTCACTGTTGTTGCTGCAGTTGGTTTTGATTGTCGGCCTCGCTCCTATTAATGCCCTGATCGGCAATGTTCAGGGGCTGGCGAGCTTATTAGGAAATATGTTTGCCGTTCCTTGGGTTTCGTTGTTTGTTTTGCCTGTATCTTTAGTTGCTTTAGGTATCTCGTTTTTGAGTCGGCCAGTTGGTGAGATCTTGATGAGCTGTTCTGATGCTGGTTTAGAGTTACTGGTTCAGTATTTGTCATCTTTAATTGGTCTTTTAGCTGAGTTTTCTTTTGGGGCAAGCAATGTCTTATTAATTCCTTATGCGGTTTTATTCTTGAGCTTTGTTTTCTTTATTCGCAATTATCTGCTTCGGGCAGTGTTTCTGGCGGTATTGTTATTGGTGCTCTACACGCCTTCAGTGCTAAAGGAGCCGAAGTCCGAGGTCTTGGTTTTCGATGCGGGGCAGGGTTTGGCTATCGCATTGATCTGGGGCGGTCAGTACTGGCTCTATGATACCGGGTTAGCCTTGGGAAGCTATTCTCTGGTTGAAAGTGCAGTTTTCCCCTATTTCCGTGAACAAGAGTTGTTGCTGAATATTAGTGGGTTGATAGTGAGTCATGGTGACGCGGATCATGCGGGCGGAGCTGCGCGCGTTGAGGAATATTTGCAGCCTACGCACTTGTGGTCTGGCGAGCCGGGTCGTGTATCGGGCTTAATGAACGAAAAACCTTGCGCCGCTGGAATGTCTTGGGAGTATACGGGGGGGCGCCTGGAGGTTCTTTACCCTTTTGCGGCTGGGGCAGAATTTGGGGCGTCTTCAAATAATCGCTCTTGCGTGCTTCGTTTTACCTATCGGGGTCAGAGTTTTCTGCTCATGGGGGACTTGGAAGGAGAGGCTGAAATGCACTTAGTAGAGCGCTATCGAGATTCATTGAAGGCTGACGTTCTCATCGCAGGTCACCATGGTTCTGCAAATGCGACATCCATTGCCTTGTTAAAAAATGTTCAGCCTAAGATTCTGGTAATTTCGGCCGCTTATATGAATCGATTTGGTCATCCCCATGCAGATGTATTGGAAAGATCCAGGTTGATGGGAGTGGAAGTATTATCGACTGCTTCGCATGGCGCTCTAAGGTTTTTGTTAGGTGGAGAGGCTATAAATGTAGCGGTGGCACGCATCGAGCGAGAGACTTTTTGGTCAGTACATGAAGATAGTGTAAATAAAAACTAACGGGCTTTTCTAAATCTCTAAGTATGCTAAAGTATCGGCACTAAAATAAGCGATGATAGAAGCTGCTGTTCGTCAGTATTAGGCTTGGTATTTAGTCGGGTACCTTTGCTGGTCACAGCGGTTCGAAAATTACTTGGGGAGACTTCTGCGTGTTAGATTTATTGAAGCCGGGCGGCATAATCATGTTTCCTTTGCTGCTTTGTTCGGTATTGGCGCTGGCAATCATTATTGAGCGTTTCTGGACTTTGCGGGTCAGCCGATTGGCACCAAAGGTTTTGGTTCAGGACTTGTGGGCTGCTATCAAAAAGAAAGAACTTAACTCGCGTAAGTTGAAAGAGTTAAAAGAAGCTGCACCGCTAGGTCGAGTTCTTGCAGCTGGTTTGGCAAATGCTCGTCATGGTCGAGAGATCATGAAAGAGAGCATTCAGGAAGAAGCCAGTCATGTGGTGCATGAAATGGAACGCTTTTTAACGGCACTTGGAACGATTGCTGTGATTACGCCTTTGTTGGGCTTGTTGGGTACCGTTATTGGTATGATTAAAGTCTTTGCTCAGTTGCAGCTAGAAGGTGCCGGTAATGCCGCTGCTCTAGCGGGTGGTATTTCTGAAGCATTGATAACGACTGCCGCGGGTATGACAGTTGCTATTCCTGCTCTAATTTTCCACCGTTATTTCTTACGCCGTGTAGATGAGATTGTCGTAGATATGGAGCAAGAGTCTTTACGCTTGGTCGAAGTTATCCATGGTGACCGTGAACCTTCACGTGATGGAGAACAGAGCTCTTGAATTTTAAACGTCAGTCCGGTGAAGAGGTATCAGTAGACTTAACGCCACTGATTGATGTGGTGTTCTTGTTATTGATTTTCTTCATGGTGTCTACCACCTTCACCAAAGAGAGTCATTTGGAAATTGATTTACCGCAGTCCAGTGCAGAGCCGGCGAAGCCAGCTGTAAAAGAGATTGAGGTGATTATCAATGCCAAAGGTGAGTATGCGGTAAATGATCGCAGCTTGGTTAATAACTCTGAAGACACGCTTAAAAAAGCCGTTCAGAAACTGTCTGAAGGTAACACTAAAATTCCGTTTATTATTACGGCTGATGCAAAAACTTCTCACGAATATGTAGTTAGAGTGATGGATGTTGCTGGGCAGTTGGGTTTTGTGCAGTTGAGTATCACAACGCAGCGGAATAAATCAAAATAGGCTGCTGTCTGGCAGCCTTTGTTTGTTGGTAGTCTATGAGTAAAGATTCGGAAGCCCTTCCTGAATTAAATGAATCAAATTGGGCGCTCTATCAGCGTCTGCTGGTTTATATAAAGCCACTAAAATTCTTTTTCATTCTTAGTATTATTGGTAACGCTATCTATGCGGGTGCGAGTGCGTTAATGGCTCAAGCTCTGGATACGGTCATTACCACCGTTGAAAATCCCACTGAAGAAAATCGCTTGATGCTGCCTTTGCTGATTTTTTCCTTGTTTGCAATGCGCGGGATAGGGGGGTTCTTGGGTGGATACTACATAGCTTATGTGGGGCAGAATATCGTTCACCGGTTACGCACCCAAGTGTTTGACCGGTATTTGAAACTGCCCAGTTACTACTTTGACTCAAACGCATCGGGACATTTGATTTCTCGAATTACCTTCAACGTTCAACAAGTCTCTTCAGCTGCAACTGATGCAATAACGGTGATTGTACGGGAGGGCTTGACTGTGATCGGCCTTTTTATTGTGATGATCAATGCTAACTGGAAATTGACCTTAATCTTTTTGGCAATTGGTCCAATGATTGGTGCCTTAGTAAGTTATGTGAGTAAGCGCTTTCGTAAGTTAAGTAAACGTATTATGGCATCAGTGGGTGATGTCACGCATGTAACCTCGGAGGTCGTATCGGGATACCGAGTGGTGCGCATATTTGGTGGGGAGAACTATGAGTCAAACCGCTTTAATCAGGCTAGTGAATATAACTTAAAGCAAGCTTTGAAGCTTGAAATGACTAAAGCTATCAGTACACCGGTTATTCAGTCTCTAGTCGCATTAGCGATCGCGGTTTTGGTTTGGTTAGCGCTCGCTCCAGATGTCCGTGGCGATATGACTGCCGGGAGCTTCGTGGTGATCATTGCCGCGGCAGCGACCATGGCAAAACCTATTCGTCAGTTAACTCAGGTAAATGAAAAGATTCAGCGAGGCTTGGCTGCCGCTAAGGACTTGTTTGCAGTGATTGATGCCGAACCTGAGAAAGATCAAGGAAGCTTCGAAAGTGCCAGAGTACAAGGTGCGATTGAGATTAGTGATCTTAACTTCGCTTACGAAGGAAGTAATAAAGCGATCCTGAAGAATATTGATTTATCGATCAAGCCTGGTGAAACCGTTGCTTTGGTCGGCCGCTCCGGTAGTGGTAAGTCGACACTGGCGAACCTGATTCCACGCTTTTACGAAGCCCAATCTGGCAGCATTACCTTAGACGGTGTGCCAGTCGAAGACTATACCTTGCGTTCTCTTAGAGATCAGATTTCATTGGTTACTCAGCAGGTGACCTTGTTCAACGATACCTTTACCAAGAATATTGCCTATGGAGGCTTGGAAGGTGCTTCGATCGAGGATGTACAAGAGGCTGCGAGAAAGTCTAATGCATTAGCGTTTATTGAGGATAAAGACCTGGGCTTTGATACAGAGCTTGGCGATAACGGTGTCTCGTTGTCCGGTGGGCAGCGTCAACGTATCGCTATTGCACGAGCCTTGCTGAAAGATGCGCCAGTGTTGATTCTCGATGAGGCGACCTCAGCCCTGGATACAGAGTCAGAAAAAGCTATTCAAGGTGAGTTGGAGGTATTGATGGAGGGACGTACAACAATTGTGATCGCGCATCGCCTATCGACTGTAGAAAATGCAGATAAAATTGTAGTGATGGACCAAGGTCGTGTAATCGAGCAGGGAACACATCAATCACTTCTGGCTGCAAATGGTGAGTACGCCAAACTTTACAATATGAACCTGGCGGACGATGCCTAGTCAGGATCAGCAACGTGCTGCTTCAACGAGCATAACCGATGCTTGGTACCAAGGTGCTGCTTGGCTATACCTGCTGGCACCACTGTCACTTATCTATATGCTTATTTTGGTCATACGGGCATGGCTATACCGCTTAGGTTTTAAGACCTCATATCGTTCCAGTTTACCCATTATAGTGGTTGGCAATATTACGCTCGGCGGGACTGGAAAGTCACCATTGGTTGCATACTTGGTGCAAGCGCTTCAGGAAAGAGGCTATCAGCCTGGTATCGTCAGCAGAGGGTACGGTGCATCAATTCCATCTACAGAGTGTCGAGAAGTGTTAGCCGATAGCTTGCCTGAAGAGGTGGGTGATGAGCCACTCATGCTAAAGCAAGCGCTTGATTGTCCGGTATTTGTTAGTCCTAATAGAAAGCTCTCAGTTCAGGCACTGGAAGCTCAAGGTTGTAATGTTGTTATAAGTGATGATGGCTTGCAACACAATGCGCTACAGCGTGATGTGGAAGTTTGTGTTTACGATGGTCAAAGAGCCTTGGGTAATGGATATTTACTTCCGATGGGGCCTTTGCGTGAAAGCCAGTCTCGAATGAAGAAGCTGGACTTTCAGGTGATCAACGGTGCTGATGATTTACCTGGCGTGAATTCATCAGAGCCTTACATTCGAATGGATTTACGACCAGGCAACTTACTGCCGTTGAAGGCTGATCCCGGTCAGGATGGTCTCAATCAAGCCTTAGCTTTGGATAAATTGTCGGGTCAGCCGGTAAATGCTGTTGCTGCCATTGGCAACCCGGAACGCTTCTTTGAGGTGCTTGAGCGCAGTGGTATGATTGTTATGCGTCATGCCTTCGAAGATCATCATGCTTACTCTATCGATGATTTTGGCTTTTCGGAAACGCTTCCGATCATTATGACGGAGAAAGATGCTGTCAAATGTCGTTCTTTAGGTTTGTCAGATGCCTGGTACTTGCCTGTAGAAGCTGAGCTGAGTGCTAACTTGGCCGATTTGATTATTGAAAAAATAGAAGGAAATTCTCGTGGATAAAAAACTACTTTCGGTTTTGGCTTGCCCTTGTTGTAAGGGGGAGTTGCAATATGACCAGGAAAAACAGGAACTGATCTGTCGAGTAGATGCTTTGGCGTTCCCAATACAGGATGACATTCCAGTGATGCTTGAGACTGAAGCGCGGACTCTTACAACTGATGAGAAACTGGGTAAATAAGCACACACACAGAAAAGGAGGGACGTATGTCTTTTAAGGTCATTATACCTGCTCGCTATGCCTCTACCCGTTTGCCGGGTAAACCTCTGTTGGATATTGCCGGAAAGCCGATGATTCAGCGGGTTTATGAGCAAGCTTGCTTATCAGATGCCGAAGAAGTTGTTATTGCGACAGATGATGAGCGTATTGAAAAGGTCGCTTTGGGCTTTGGTTCCAAGGTTGTGATGACTTCTGCTGAGCACCCTTCGGGAACAGACAGGCTGCAGGAAGTAGTTGCCAAACTTGCTTTGGCAGATGATGATATTGTTGTCAATGTTCAAGGTGATGAACCGCTTATTCCGCCAAAGGTGATTAATCAGGTTGCTAAGAACTTGTCATTAGCCCCAGGTGCCGGCATTGCAACTTTGTGTGAGTCGATAGTCAAAGTAGAAGATGTTTTTAATCCGAATGCAGTAAAAGTGGTGTTTGATCTCAATGGTATGGCAAATTATTTTAGTCGTGCCCCGATACCATGGTGTCGTGATCAGTTTTCAGATCCTAAGGCCTTAACGGCGATACCTGATGGCGCTAGCTATTACCGCCATATCGGTATCTATGCCTACCGAGTGGGTTTCTTGAATGCTTATGTGAATTGGCCGCCGAGTATGACTGAAAAGCTTGAAAGTTTAGAGCAATTGAGAGCCTTATCTAACGGTGTTAGCATTCATGTCGAACAAGCTTTGGAGAGCCCTCCTCCAGGGGTCGATACTGAAACAGATCTGCAA
>NZ_LWFE01000877.1:0-270 GCF_001635675.1 Oleiphilus sp. HI0061
GTTTCATATCCCTACTTACAACTAACGCCTTGCACAGCGGAAACTGTAGTGTAGTGGCTTTGTGCAACAATGAGCGAAGCGAATGCACAAAGCCGCGGAGCGGAGGTTTTCCGACTGGTGCAACTTGTTAGATGCATACTGGACTAATGTGCACTGGTTTTTGAAAGCAAGTTGAGAACAACAACGCCACCAACGATTAAACCCATGCCAACATACCCCCAAAGGTCAAGTTTTTGCCCGTGCATGAACCATGCGATTAGAGTTACTAAA
>NZ_LWFE01000878.1:0-490 GCF_001635675.1 Oleiphilus sp. HI0061
GAAAATAACAGATCATGCAATTGTATGTGGTGGCGGCGAAATATATAACAGCTTAATCGGCAAAGTTGATACCTTACATATTTCAACTATCGACATTGAGCCCGAGGGGAATATCTATTTCCCGAAAATCCCTAGTAGTTTTAAGCTAGTTTTCACTCAAGACTTCGTGTCCAACATAAATTATAGTTACCAAATATGGCAAAATGATTAAGAGGCCTTGATGCGCCTCCAGTCTTATAGAATAAACTGTTGGGTACGCCTAGATGACAAAGTACGAATTATACCTTTGCGATACAAGTGGAGAGCACACACCTGTTGCAATGTTTATATCCAATACACCTTTTCTACCAGTTTCGGTCGGAGAAAGGTTTGATGACCACGGTTGGGATAGGCTCGATGGTGTTGGACGGATCGCATCCGAACAATCTCCTAAGAGGTATATTGTGCACTCAATTAAGCATACGATACTCACTAAGCAAGATATCTTGAC
>NZ_LWFE01000879.1:0-298 GCF_001635675.1 Oleiphilus sp. HI0061
AGCGTTTACATTGTTCTTAATCGCTAGACCTGCACCTGTTACCGTTGCGCGAGTATCAGTATCAACACCAGTGTCACTTACACGGATCGCCTCAACGTCTGCATCTGATGAAGACTCAACCAAAATTTGAACATTGTTGAACACGTAGTCTGTACCTTCGCGCAAGCGAACTGCACGACCAACTGACTTCAAGATTGCGTTTTCAAGAGTAGGTTGCGCTTTAGGGTCACCATCAGTAGAGGTGCTGTGACTATCTGCTTCAATTACACGTGAACCAGTTTCGTCATCAACGATGTTC
>NZ_LWFE01000880.1:0-442 GCF_001635675.1 Oleiphilus sp. HI0061
AATGCAAACGGCTTACGCCAAAGACTCCGAAGTTAAGAGTGAGCCTGCTGAAATTTCAGCTAAAGCGTCAAGCTATTATGTATTTGGTAAGCAGGCTGCAGACTATTACGAAGAGCTGGTTCTCACGCGAGGTCAAGATCGCTATAGCGGTGAGAACCTTTACCTTGCAGCTGAGGCTGCATATAAAATTGGTGATTATCGTCGTGCAATTTCTCTATACGAACGTGCAGCTTATGAAAATGTTAGCCATCCAAAGGCAGTTCAAGCTGGCTATGCTTCAGTTCTGACATATGACGACATCAAAGTTTCAAATAGCGGCAATACCCAAGATCTCGGGCCATCTGATAAGCTACTTCGCAGAGAAGCGATTGAGCGTTTTGCTGCGCATTTTCCTATGGCTAATCAGACGGCAGGATTGTTGAACGACCTAGCAAATGAATAT
>NZ_LWFE01000881.1:0-518 GCF_001635675.1 Oleiphilus sp. HI0061
TGGCTGTCGTTACAAGGATGGTAAAGTACTACTAGACCCTAAGATTCGCGACGCATTTAAAGCTTTTTCTGAAGCAGGGTGGATGGGAATCTCGATGCCAGAGGAGTGGGGTGGGCAAGCGCTACCTGAAGCACTTAGCTCAAAGGTATCGGAAATGTTGACCAGTACCAACCAATCTTTATGCATGTTCACAGCGCTCACCAGCTCTGCATGTAAAGCTCTGATTTCATTCGGTAATGATGAATTAAAACAAACCTACCTTCACAACATGGTATCAGGTAATTGGACGGGCACCATGTGCTTAACTGAATCTCATTGCGGTTCCGACCTAGGTGAAATTAAAAGTAGCGCAAAGATTAATGCTGACAACAGTTACGCGATATCAGGTACCAAAATCTTTATCTCTACAGGTGATCATGACGCTAGTGACAATATTATTCATTTAGTACTCGCTCGTATTAAGGGTGCACCTGAAGGTATTAAAGGCCTATCTTTATTTTTGGTGCCAAAAATTTTTC
>NZ_LWFE01000882.1:0-439 GCF_001635675.1 Oleiphilus sp. HI0061
GCCTGAAACATATACTTTCGTGCCTCACGCTGAACGCTTGCTTTTACAGTGTGTCGAAAATGAAACCCCTGTATTTGCATCTTGTTTTGGTTTTCAGTTAGCTGCCCAAGCATTGGGACGTGAAATTATTGATGACAAAGAAAATTACGAGATGGGCACTATCCCAATATCTCTCACCGAACATGCTGCTTCAGATCAGGTCTTTCGTGGCATCAGAAATGACTTTCTCGCAGTATCGGTTCATCAGCAAAAAGCGATTTCGGCACCCGAAGGCTGCATAGAATTAGCCTATACCGATATTTGCTGCCATGCCTTTAGAGTTGCGAACAAACCATTCTGGGCATTCCAGTTCCATCCTGAAGTTGATCGAGATATTTTGATTGACAGGCTGACCTACTACAAAGAAAAATATACAGATGATGATGGGCATTTAACAGAG
>NZ_LWFE01000883.1:0-573 GCF_001635675.1 Oleiphilus sp. HI0061
AAGAGTTGAAGAATGACTAGGGAATGACCGTTTTGAGGCTTATTTTTTCCTGAATGATAGAGGCGATGAATGTTTACTCGTGATATGACTATAGCTGGCTTTGATGATGAAATAGCAAATGCAATTACTGCTGAAGCAACGCGTCAAGAAGAACACATTGAACTGATTGCATCAGAAAACTACACCAGCCCTCGCGTGATGGAGGCTCAAGGTTCTGCATTAACGAATAAGTATGCTGAAGGCTATCCGGGTAAGCGTTACTACGGTGGTTGTGAGCATGTTGACGTGGTTGAGCAGCTAGCGATTGATCGTGCTAAAGAGTTGTTTGGTGCTGACTACGCAAACGTTCAACCTCATTCAGGTTCGCAAGCCAATGCTGCTGTTTATATGGCGCTTTGCTCTCCCGGCGATACGGTATTGGGAATGAGCTTGGCTCACGGCGGTCACTTGACGCATGGTGCGTCAGTAAGCTTTTCCGGTCGTATCTATAACGCCGTGCAGTACGGTTTGAATGAGCAAACGGGTGAAATCGACTACGATCAGGTTGAAGCGCTTGCTCGTGAACATAAGCCA
>NZ_LWFE01000884.1:0-427 GCF_001635675.1 Oleiphilus sp. HI0061
AAGCAGGCCTTCTCGGTCATAGGCTTGAATCTCAATACCCACACCATAGGCTGCATCGGCTTCATAGCCCCAGGAAACTTCTATAATACGATTTGGCTCCAAGTCTTCAAGCTGGAGCAAATTCATACAATCCTGTCGGTGTATCGAGACGCCTCGTCCAACTGTTATATAACCCGTAATTGGGTCTCCTGGCACAGGCTGGCAACACTTCGCCATAGTTGTTAGTAAGCGCCCAACGCCCTTGATCTTGATATCATCTCGCCCAGCACTATTCGCCGCTTTCTGCTGTGGTGCACCAAGACGAAGATCCAATTGCTGTTCTTTAGGCTGCAGAATTTTCTGAGCAACATTCGCTATATGCGTTGGCTTCACGTCTCCTGCACCAATCGCCGCAAATAGGTCATCCACCTTATTGAACTGAGTTTGT
>NZ_LWFE01000885.1:0-376 GCF_001635675.1 Oleiphilus sp. HI0061
AATACTAAATACACTGTTTTCTTAGATAACGATTCACGCACAACTGAGGGCTGGTTACCGCCTATCATCGAAACAGGTGACCAAAAAGAAGCAGCTGTCATCTACCCCGTAACCCTGGAATCCTCTGGCGTTGATGAAGGTGCAGACTTGCGCAATCACCTTTTTACCACCGAACTACGTGCAGTCGATGTAGAAAACACTCCCTACCTGATCGAAGAAAAGACCTTCCGTCGGACCTTACCAGAAGACCTGCCGCAAGAAGTGACTGAAAGCCAAGCGTTTGAGCTTCATTGCGTTATGTTCAATACCGAAGTCCTGAAAAGCCTTGAACTCCCGCACATGACTATCCGAGAGCACCTGGATATCGGCATGCAGC
>NZ_LWFE01000886.1:0-16738 GCF_001635675.1 Oleiphilus sp. HI0061
CCTCTCAGAAGGGGCTCAAGACAATGACGGTATACTTAAGGTTGCCGAAGAGAGCGTCTCTAAACTTGGCTTTCCGACTCACGAAACCACAGAAGAGTCTAGCCCTGTCCTATCTCAACACCATATCTCTGATGTGGCTTCGGAATCACCCGATTCGATTGAGAAAGAAAGTGATGAAGGACTCATTGACGAAGATATTCTAGAAATATTTATGGAAGAAGTTGCCGAAGTCATGGACGAGATCCAGGTGGCTATGGCACAGCTTCGAGCAACACCTGAAGATCAAGCCGCCCTGCAAAACCTCCGCAGAGCCTTCCATACGCTCAAAGGCAGTGGCCGCCTGGTTGGCGCAAAAGTCATTGCTGAAATTGCATGGCCGATAGAGAACTTACTAAATAAACATCTCGATGCTGCAATGAGCCTAGAAATGGAAGTCTTCGACCTCCTCGATTCAGTTATTGAAAAGCTTCCTGAACTAACCGAAGATTTTTCCCAGCAGCGTGAATCAACACAGTACGAGCATCTAATAAGCCGCGCTGATATGTTGTCGGGCAACGAAACTCGTGTTGTCCATAAAACAATGTCCCCTGCAACATCGAAGTCTTCAGCAGAAGAGCAAACTGGGTCCGAAGCTACAGAGACTCAGTCAGCGTCAGAACCAGCACTACCTTCTGACAGCCTTGAACCAGAAACTGAGTCAAGCCCGGAAACAAACAATGAAGCTGCTGCTGAAGCAGAGCAAGAAGAGGACATCCAGGATTCCTGGGACGATGATGAAGACGATCTAATCGATGATGAAATCCTCGAGATTTTTATCGAAGAGGCCGGCGAAGTACTAGAAGCAATCGATACTCACTTGCCAACCTATCTGGCTGCTCATGACGACCAGGATTCACTAACCGAGCTTCGTCGAGCCTTCCATACCCTGAAAGGCAGCGGACGAATGGTTAACGCCAACATCATTGGCGAAGCCGCTTGGGCAATCGAAAATCTTCTGAACCGCATTATTGATGGTTCGGTAATGATGAATGAAAGCATTGCCGAGCTTATCCAATTAGTCGTCGATAATATTCCCAAACTAATTGAGTGCTTTGAAAAAAGACAACGCCCAGACTTTGATCTAAAGCGCGTTGAGAATCACGCTGCAGCCTTGGTTGCCGGTGATTTTGTTAAGCCTCTAGGTAGCTTACAACGATCCTCGCAAGAAACATCCGCAGCAAGTGGTGCGACAGAGGCTCCGAGCGCAGAACAAGGTACAGTTGGAATCGACGATACGCTACTCGATATATTCAGAAACGAGGCCACTTCTCATGTCGCAACTGTCCTAGAATTTGTTGATCGTGCAGCGAATGACAGTATCGATATTGATGATGATTTATCTAGAGCGCTTCATACACTCAAAGGCAGTGCAAACACAGCTAATATAAGACCGATTGCGGAGATCGCAGTACCCGTTGAACAATTTATCAAGGAAGCACGTGCTAATAACATTCAGGCTGATCAAGATATAGCCTCGATGTTATCGGATGCTATGCATTTTATTCAACAAGGCATCTCACAACTTGATAACAATCCCGATGGGCAACTTTCAGGTACGGATGAGTTTCTCTCTGGCCTTAAATCACTCCAGTCCAAAGTATTTAGCGCACAAAGTGATGAACTCCAGTCGCTTGAAGAAGCCTCACAAGATCCGCAGATTATCAATATCTTCCTCACCGAAGGTCTGGATATATTGCTGGATGCTGAAAGTATTCTTAACCAATGGGAACACAGCCCTGTATCCGTTAACGAGCTAACTAAACTTTACGGCGAAGTAAAAACACTCCACCGAGGCGCCAAGGTTGCCGGGCTTGAAAACATTGCAGAACTCTGTGAATGCCTGGAAAGCTGCTACGGCAGTATTGATATCGAAAATGATAGACCTAGCCCGGTTTTTGTTAATGATATCAAACGTGGTCACGAAGCATTGATCGATATGATGGATCAACTAGCAGCGGGTTTAACTCTAAACCTTGATAACAAGCTGCTTGCGGAATTACGCGAACATATTGCTGACCATAGCCATGTTATTGAAGATAGTCCGGTAGAAAGTCAAAGTGTATCAACTCAAGAAGATAGCTTAAACGAGAAGCTCGACCAGCTAGAGAAAGAGTTGGATGACGTATTACCTACCTACTCCGCTACCACAGATGAAGTGGAGGAAGAAGCAAGCGTTGAACTCGACGATGAAGCCATTATGGATGCCGATTTGGCTGAAATATTCCTCGAGGAAGCTAATGAGCTAGTCAATGGAATCAACCCTGCACTAGACAAACTTAAACAACAACCAGGTAATGAACACGTTATCCTGCAATTACAACGAGACATGCATACACTCAAAGGTGGTGCACGTTTGGCAGGCTTCGAAGCGGTTGGCGATTTAAGTGATATCCTTGAGAAACTATTTGAAAAACTAATCGATTACAAAGCTGATGCCTCCAGCCTGATGTTATCGCTACTTGAAGAGTCTTCGCAGGCTCTAGAAGCAATGCTTAAGTCTATCCAGGCTTTGCAACCTTGCCAGCCTCAAGATGAGCTGGTCACGAATATCACTTCAATTGTTGATGATTTGCGTGTTAACACCCCACTTGTTGAAGAAGATATCGCTCCAGAAAATGAACAGCCCTCTGAATCACAAACGACAAGTCCTAGCCAGGTCTTATTAGACTTGGATCCGGAATTAGCCGAGATATTTTTAGAAGAAGCCCAAGAAATAATCGACAGTTCTGGCGAACTATTGCACCAATGGGAATCCGACGTCTTTAATATCGAGGTTGTTGGCGAGCTACAGCGTGAATTGCACACCCTTAAAGGCGGTGCTCGAATGGCCGAAATCAACCCNATTGGTGATCTTGCACACGAACTGGAAACCTTATTCGAGTCTATTGTTAATAAGCAGCTTGATGCGACACAAGACATGACGGCTCTTTGCTTAAGCTGTCATGATGCCTTAGCTAATATGGTTGAAGCGGTTCAACAAGGTTCAGCTATCAATGGCGCAGATGAACTTCTCAATAAGATCAAGCAAGTCACCACTGGCTCACCAGTAGAGACTTCTGAGCCAGAAGAACTTGAAATCACAAGCCCTGTTGAAACACCGGTTGAAGAGCCTGAAAGCATTGAAGTCAGTGCGCCTACAACCATAGATGAAGATGATCTTGAAGCAGACCTACTTCCCTTATTTATAGACGAAAGCAAGGATATTCTTTCTGCTGCTGCCGAGTATTTGGAGCACTGGCGCGAGGATGAAGACTTCATCGAAGGTATTGTTGAGTTACAAAGGGAAATGCATACCCTGAAAGGGGGAGCGAGACTTGCTGACGTTGACCCGATCGGCGACTTAGCTGAAGCCGTCAACACTCGTTTAGAGCAGATGATAGACGGTCAACTAAATGACCCTGAAGGCTTGTACCATGCAATCGCTAAAGCATACCAAGAATTCACCGAAATGCTTGAATGCTTGATTCACGGAGAAGAATTAAAGCCTGCGCCTGAATTAATTGCTGAAGTGAATAAAGCGGGACTTAAAAGCGAAGTATCCAGTCCTTCCGAAACCGCAGCACCTATCGCAACATCTACGCTAGCACAAGCATTAGGCGACGATGTCGACCTAGAAGTGTTGGAGCTATTTGTCGAAGAAGCGCGCGAGCTAATCGAAGCGCTAGAAGAACAAATTTCCGAGTGGTCTAAGTCACCAAAAGAAGAAACGCCAAATTTAGAAATTCAACGCATACTTCATACCTTGAAGGGTGGAGCCAGACTTTCAAATTTGGCTAAATTAGCTGATGAGAGTCATGACTTGGAATCTCGTTTGCTCAAAGCTCAATCAAATAAGGAAGCATTTGAAGGAGCCCTTAAGAATTCTGTACTTAAGAGCCAGGATGAACTCCTGAAACTTGTCGATGAACTAGAAGCTCTAGCTTCAGGTGACGCACTAACTGAAGAACATGCAACACCTTCTAACACTAGCGAAACACCTAAAGCTGAACCAAGCAAAGCAGCCACGCCAAGTAAATCTATCGCTGCTGAAGAAACCGTCAAAGCAGCAAGACAAGCACCTGCGAAGAAAACCAAAACCTCTGACAAGCAAACACCAGCCGAGAATATTCAAGCAGTCCAAAAAGTGGCACCTCAAGAAACGATCCGTGTTTCTGCCAGCCTACTCGACTCCCTGGTTAACCTTGCAGGTGAGACCAGTATCTCGCGCGGTCGCTTGGAACAACAAATTAGTGACTTTGGCTTCACGCTGGAAGAAATGTCGGCAACCATTGAACGTCTACGTGAACAGCTTCGTCGTATGGATATGGAAACCGAAGCTCAAGTACTGTTCAGAGCCGAAAAAGAAGGTCTGAAAGCTCCCGACTATGAAGACTTCGATCCGCTTGAAATGGACAGATACTCTTCGATTCAGCAGCTTTCGCGAGCCTTAACGGAGTCAACATCAGACCTTCAGGACCTTCGAGATACCTTGTCTGACCGTTCACGAGATGCCGAGACTTTATTATTACAGCAATCCCGTATTAACTCAGAACTGCAAGAAGGCTTGATGAAAACACGGATGATACCGTTTTCATCAATTGTTCCAAGACTACGCCGTATCGTTCGCCAAATTGGTGGCGAGCTAGGTAAGCAAGTCGATTTTGATGCACTGAATACCGAAGGTGAAATGGATCGTTCCGTATTGGAAAGAATGGTCGCTCCGCTTGAACACATGTTACGTAACGCCCTCGATCATGGTATTGAAACTGTTAACGAGCGTAAAAAAGCTGGCAAACCAGAGAGTGGCACAATCACACTCTCTCTAATGCGTGAAGGCGGAAATATTGTCTTGAAGATGAAGGACGATGGCGCTGGAATTAACGACAAAGTTGTTCTAGATAAAGCGATAAAACAAGGGCTTGTACCCAAAAACACGAAACCTAGCCGCCATGAAATTATGCAATTTATCATGCACCAGGGTTTCAGTACGGCAGAAAAAGTGACGCAGATTTCCGGTCGAGGTGTCGGCATGGACGTTGTAGCCAGTGAAATCAAGCAAATGGGCGGCAGCATTGAAATCAATTCTGAGTTTGGTCACGGTACCGAGTTTGCTATTCGTCTACCCTTTACGGTATCCGTTAACCGAGCGCTGATGGTAAACATTGGTGAAGACTTCTACGCCATTCCTCTGAATACTATTGAAGGTATTGTTCGAGTCAGCCCTTATGAGCTGGAAGAATACTATAAACCTGATGCACCAATGTATGAATACGCTGGTCGCGAGTATCAGCTACAGTACCTAGGTAAACTACTACACAGCAGTCATCACCCTAAATTGCAGGGGCAACCACTACCGCTACCCGTCATTCTGGTTAGAGGAAGTGACAAGCCTATGGCGCTACAGGTTGATAGCTTGATGGGCAGCCGTGAGATCGTTGTAAAAAGTCTTGGGCCTCAATTTGCCAATGTTCATGGAGCTTCTGGAGCAACTATTCTCGGTGACGGTAGCGTTGTCGTGATTCTTGACCTTCCTGCGCTCATTCGAGACGACATGGCAGGCATACTCGATTCTCTAAGTTCTAATGAAGATAACATTATTAAAGAGAAGCAAACGAAGACTGTCATGGTGGTCGATGACTCGGTTACTGTTAGGAAGGTTACCACGCGCTTGCTTGAACGAAATGGCTACGAAGTTATTACCGCGAAGGATGGTGTTGACGCTATAGCAACACTACAAGATCATAAACCTGATGTAATGCTTCTCGATATCGAAATGCCACGTATGGACGGTTTTGAGGTTGCAACACTGGTACGGCATGACGAACGCTTGAAAGATGTGCCAATCATCATGATTACCTCCCGAACCGGCCAAAAGCACAAAGAACGGGCACTTTCTATCGGTGTGAATGAATATCTTGGTAAGCCTTTCCAGGAACATGATTTACTGGAAAATATTGAGCGGTTCATTGGCTAAATGAATGTGCCGGAAGCGAGACCTAAGATCGGTGTCATATCGGATTGTGCCTTACAAAGGCACGTTCTGAGCAAAGCACTCAACGCTTTTGGCTTAAACCCTGTTATCAGTTGTGAGCCCGATATGCTTGCACAGCAACAAAGTGAAAAACTCGATCAGATCCAATGCTGGATTTTAGCTTTGCAAGAAGATACTTTTGAGTCGGTAGCGTTAGATGACATCATTGACCAAGCAGACAATATTCCTGTGCTCTTTGGTTTGGATAAAGCCCCAAGAAAACACGATGAGCAATATATTTCGTGGGAACGACGACTAGTCAGTAAACTAGAAGAGCATCTTGGTTGCATTGATATTCTAGAATCAGAAGACTCTATACTCGCTCTAGACTCCCAGGCCACCAATCACGTCGCAATAGATAAAGCTCAGTCTAAGCCCGTTTTCAGCCAGCCTTCAGACATCGAAAAGGCACCCAGACTGTCTCATCCGCCATCTAAAGACGTTTGGGTTCTAGCAGCCTCACTCGGTGGTCCTGCAGCGGTGAAAGAGTTCCTGGATGAAATTCCATCTACGATCAGAGCCGGCTTTCTTTATGCTCAGCATGTCGATGCCCACTTCTCGGGCGTACTAACACGCGTCTTAGGCCGTCATTCAATGCTCGACCTAAAGCCTATAACCGACTGCTGTTTAGTTAAAGATGGCGAAGTTCTCGTCGTTCCTGTCGACAATGAAGTCTGCTTTTCATCTAATGGTGTCTCAATTAGAGACAATGAATGGGAAGGACCCTATGGTCCATCAATTGACCATTTATTAAGAAATCTGTTTGCGCATTATGGAAAACGTTGCCATGTGATCGTATTTAGCGGCATGGGGAATGACGGCTCGTTGATGGCACCTACGATGCATAAGCAAGGCTGCTCAGTATGGACTCAAGCACCAGATGGGTGTGCGAATGGCTCGATGCCGCAATCTGTGATTGATCTTGAATGCAGTGCATACACCGCATCTCCAAAAGACCTGGCTCGAGCATTAATTAATAAAGTTGGCTGCTACAGTGCACCTGACGCCAGTGCTAGCAATTTAGAAACAAACAAAGGAGTTTAATTGTGTCGGATGCTCAAAGTGTTATCTCTAGCCTATATCTACCGGTTAGTAATACCCAGCTCTTATTACCTAACGTTAGCGTCGCTGAAGTAGTAGGCTATCAAGCGCCTGAAAACCGCGATACTAAGCCAGATTACTTTCTAGGTCTTGTATCCTGGCGTGGAATCAATATTCCTTTATTATCGTATGAAATCGCCAATGGGCTCTCAGCAGCCAAGGTCACACCCAACTCCAGAATTGCGGTAGTCAATACTATTGGTAAACACCAAAAAGACTTACCTTTTTTTGCTATTGTGACGCAAGGTATCCCCCGACTTGTAAAAGTAGGGAATGAGATATCTCAACAGTCTGACCGTAAGCCAGGAAAAGCTGACTCAGCAATGATCACACTGGATGGTGAAGAAGCTGTAATTCCAAATATTGAATACCTCGAATCATTAGCCTACGAGAACCTATGACTAAAGCAAAAGAGCACCTAAATAATGCTGCACTCTCCGGGCTGCTATTTTTCTGTGTGTTCTTTGCTATTAGCTTGTTTCTTAACGACCAAATAGCACAGAGTGTCCTATTTTTCATCTGCGCGCCTTGCTTTACAAAGGCTTTCTTCACTGCTCATCTTTCATCGCCCTCAAGAAAAAAACAACTCTTGATAGCCTGCACCGCACTGTGGGTCTGCATTGATATAACGCTAGTCAGCCATAGCCTTAGTGAATTCTCATTAGTTTTATATTGGCTGTTCCCTTTGGCAGCAGCAACGCTTATTTTAATTGGGGTAAAGTTTGGCTCGATTTTGTCATTGAGTGCGCTATGCCTCAGCTTCCCACTAACACCTGAAAACAACAGTAGCTCATTTTTCTTTCAGGCTTTATCGTTTGCATTATTTCTTAGCTTATTCTCGGTATTACTTACTTACCTTACCAAGCTAGAGAAAGATCTAAAACTCGCCACTAGAACTGACCCTTTAACCGGTTGCACAAGTATTCCTTATTTCAAACACAAACTAAAATCTGCCACCGAACTTCAACGACGCTATAAGGATCAGGTCACCTGCTTAAGCCTTAGCAGCGAATGTATGATTAAAAAGTATCGCGATCACGAACAGTGGCTAGTGGAAGTATCGCAGATTTGCCAAAGCCGGATACGCCAAACTGACGTAATCTGTAACTACACCAACAAACGCTTTCTAATTCTTTTACCTAATACAGATCTTGATAATGCCCATAACTTAGGCAAAGACTTAATACAGGCTTGTGAAGCTTACAAGTTTAGCTACCTTGCCAAACAAGATGAACCAGCTAAATTCCACTATGAGCTTTCAAGCTATTCCGATAATGACGACTGGGAAAGTTGGCTCAGTCAACTAACTCGGTGATCAATTAAGCTTATTCCTTAACTTTTTTACCAATTCCCAAGCAATTTAAGAATTAGTAGCTAAAATAAATAAAACGTAAGCACGAAACTGGCTCAGGTTTTTTCATTCAATGCCGATAATAGCATTGATATGGTTGCACTGATGAACATGGCAAGAACAAGCAAAACGTCATTTATCCCAGTGCCGAAACTTTAGGTTTTAACACCCGTTAAAACTATGTTTGATGAAACCAGTGATTACCAGCTCTAATAAAACAATGAGCAGGTAACTAACTCGACCAGATAAGTAACAAACAATAATTTTTGGAATGCCGATACTTTTGAATAAAAAGGCATCTTCAGATAACGCAACAAGTATATTCAGGTAAGGTTATGTTTGGATTAAATAAGAATGCATTGAAAGTAAATGAAGTTGCGATCGACAAAGTCGAGCTACAGTCATTAGAGCAAAAAGCGGCACTGCTTGATCAGTTTTTTAGTCAAGACCCTGCCTCCCAGATTCAAGAGCTCGCAGCTAGCGTTAACGAGAAGCTACAAGGCGGCTCAGACTTTGCAAGCGGTATTGAAGGCAGTTGCCAAGGCATGGAGTCTCTCGTAGGCGAAGGTCTGGCGATACACTCTTCTGCACAACAAGCCAGTGACGCGACCAACCAGGCATCTGATACATCCAAACAATGTAGCGCCGACATGAGACAGCTTGCAGATAACCTGGAAACCTCATCTCGATACATCTCTGAATTTACATCTTTGCTGGAAAGCTTGGATGAAAGTAATAAAACGATTAGTAAATTACTTGAGTCGATCAAAGCCATTGCCGACCAAACTAACTTGCTAGCACTCAACGCTGCGATCGAAGCAGCGCGAGCTGGCGAACACGGTCGAGGCTTTGCGGTTGTTGCCGATGAAGTACGACAGCTTGCAAACACCTCAAATGAGTCAGCAGAAGAAATCCAGGGTGAGATCACCAAGATCACCGAAATATCGAACTCGGTTATCTCGAAGCAGCAAGAAGTTGCTGAAGTCGTGAGTAGCAGCGTAACAATTGCTAATGAAACCATGAGTAATCTAGGTGGTTTGGAAGAAGTTGCTAGCAATAGTGCTGACGTAGTTAACACCCTTACTTCCAGCCTAAGCACTCAAGCTGATCAAACAGAACAAATTAAGAACGCACTGCAAGGTGCGATTGAAGGCGCATCAATCAACGCTAGCTCTGGCAGTCTCGATGAGCAATTCCAGGCACTGATCGATCAACTAAATGACTTACAGCGCTAGGTCGCTATAAACGACAGACTTTCGTCAGCTTTCTTTACAAGCGGCCAGCTTTAGTTTTATATTCAAGTTGGCCGCTTTCAAAATTAAATTTTTTTTCCATGTTATCCTTTTGTTTTTATTTACTTTATTTTCCCTCTCAGACATGTTCAAAATACTTGGCAGAGTAAATGCTTAACTATTATTTACCAAACAATCAAGCTCAGGTCTGATAATTCAGGGTAACCTGAATGGAGGTAGTAAAATGAGCCAAAGTACTTGCCCCACAATGCAATGCGATCTCGCCACCTTAGAGAAACTCTACCAAAACAAGTGCCTGCAAGCTGAAAAAGCAAAGGCTGGCACCAATACATTTATGTACCAAGTTCTTAAAGCGGAAGCAGATAATATTCGATTCGCAATTGATCGGTACTAATTGTCTCTTACTTTCTGCTAAACGCTATCTGCAAATTAGGTTGACCAAGTGGGAAAAGGCTTTCCCCAGCTATTCCAAGCATGTAAAATCCGGCATTTCCCACATCTTCGGTATTTCTTATGCTTGACGCCTTATCACAAAATTATAAAGCCATTATTGAAAGTCTTGGTGAAGACAGCTCTCGCGAAGGCTTATTAGATACACCGACTCGTGCAGCCAAGGCTATGCAATTTCTCACTCAGGGATATCAACAAAGCCTTGATGATATAGTAAATAACGCGGTGTTCGAGTCTGACAATGACCAAATGGTTATTGTAAAAGACATAGAGCTATACTCTCTTTGCGAACACCACCTACTGCCTTTTATTGGCAAGTGCCATATCGCTTATTTGCCAAACGGCAAGGTTTTGGGTCTGTCTAAATTTGCTCGTATTGTCGACATGTATGCGCGACGCTTCCAGATTCAGGAAAACCTCACTCGTCAAGTGGCTGAAACAATCCAGCAAGTGACTGGCGCAAAAGGTGTGGCTGTCATCATTGAGTCAAAACATATGTGTATGATGATGCGCGGTGTTGAAAAACAAAATTCAGTCATGAACACTTCCGTTATGCTGGGCGCTTTCAGACAGTCTCAGGCAACACGTAGTGAATTCCTAACGCTCGCAACCAACTCTTAAGAACATGTCGCTGTGTGTCTAGGATCGATACACAGCACTCTTGCCACCAACAGGTATGATCAATGCTAAAACTCGACTCACTTAATCAACTCAAGCAACTCAAGCAAGATATCAAAGCTAGTCGCAATCTCTGCATTGGGACAGTTAAAGGTTCTGCTTACAAATTTGGTTTTGTGACACTTGATACCAACCGAGACGTTTATCTTCCACCCGATGAAATGGAGCGCGTACTCCCTGGTGATAGAGTAGAAGTTGAAGTCATAAAAGATGCAAAGAACAAAAAGGTCGCTAAATTAGAAAGGCTAATTGAAAGCAACACCCAGTTCTTTTGTGGCAAATACATAGAGAAGGGTAAAGCTGCTTTTGTTGAGCCCGATATCCAAGGCATGTGTCGGTGGTTTTTTATTCCTCCTCAAAAGCGCAAAAAAGCCAAAGCGAAAGACCTGGTTGTCTGCAAGGTTACTCAACATCCTTTTAAGTCAGGGAAAGCACAAGCAAGCATTGTCGAGCTAATTGGTACCGACCAAGATATCGGTATCGAATCATTGTATGCCAGCAAGAAGCACCGCCTGGAAACAAGCTGGAGCAAAGTCGAGCAAGAACAAGCAGATGCGATTTCAGAAGAACAGATAGCAGGTTTAAGCGAAGGGCGTAAAAACTATTGTGAACTTCCCTTTGTTACCATTGACTCGTCTTCTACGAAAGATATAGACGATGCCTTGTATGCAGAAAAAGCTGAGCAAGGTTGGTATATATATATTGCGATTGCCGACCCCTGCGCCATGATTGATGCCGGCTCAGCCATCGAGAAAAGTCTGATAAAACGCGCAAGTTCAGTCTACTTCCCCGGTCAGACTATCGCGATGCTTCCAGAAAAGCTGGGCAGTGATATCTGCTCTTTGGTAGAAGGTAAACCGCGTCTGGCCAAAGTAGTAAAAGCGACTGTAAGTGAGACTGGAGATATCGAAAGCTACGAGCTAGAACAAGCGCTTATTCAATCTCATAAAAAGCTTAGTTACGAAGTCGTTGGCAGCTTTATTGACCAAGGCGAAGCGCTAGACGAGTGCAGCAGCGATATTCAGGAAAGCCTGAAGCATCTTAAGACTATTGCCGATAAACGATCAGAATTCCGCAACAAGCACAACCTGATTCAAAAAGACCGTCAAGAGTTCTACCTCGAGCTGAATGACCAGGGAAAGATTGCAGAGATCAAACAGAAAGTATTCTCCAGCGCTCACCGTATAGTTGAAGAAGCGATGGTCGCTGCAAACTGTTGCATCGCAGAACTCATTTCCAAAAGCAAACTTCCCGGTATCTACATTAGCCATAAAGGCATACGTGCCGATCGCTTGGAAAGCTTGGATAAAGTACTGCAAGAAAACATTCCTGAGTACAAAGAAGATTCTTTAGCGTCTTTAGACAGCTTTGTTGAACTATCAAAACAGCTTTCCAGTAATGATGAGTTAACTCGCTACCAACTACTTATTTCTCGCCAGTTAGAGAAAAGCCAGCTAAGCCTAGAACCTGCGCCTCACTTCGGCATGGGATTGCAGCAGTATTGCAACTTCACCTCCCCCCTTAGAAAAGCCAGTGACTTTTTAGTACACCGCCAACTCGATGCGATTGCAGCCAACAATGAAAGCTACATTAACGAAGCTCAAATAGAAGCATTAAGTGAGAATTCGAGTAAAGCCAAAAGTGCCGTCTATGATGTTGAGCAATGGCTGAAGTGCCAGTATTTAGCTAAGAACAAACAAACCTTAAATGCTACGATTCATCGTGTCTTTTCTTCTGGTTTTCAAGTTCGTCTAGCAGAAACAGGTATTGAAGGATTTGTCTCAACCAAGGAGATGGAAGGGAAGTATAGCTTTAACCAAGACCTGCTTTGCATCACCAACAAAGAGCAGTCCTTCCAACTCGACCAAGCAGTACAAGTAAAACTCAAGCAAATCGACTGGTCTCGTAAACAAATTCAGTTCGAATTAGTTTAGACCGGCTACATCCTGGCCAAATTCTTGTCTGTCCTCAGCAGAGCCATGTAGGATATCTCCTACATGGCTTTAGGTTTTATCCTATTTTTTCCTACATGTAGTTTCCGTAATATACTCATCAAACGGAAGCAACATCAAACGGACTTGTTAGGGAAGGCAGGAGCCAATCTGAAGGATTCAGATAACTACACAGGGCAGTTGTAGATCAAGGAACGATAAGGCAAGGGACAATTGTGCTGCAGGAGCGGCTGAATAACTAAGGACAGTGGCAAAACAAGGATTTGTTCACGGATGTTCAATGGATACAATTAACTGATGGAACAGTAAAGGAAGCGCCTATTCTAGGGTATCGCACGGATTGCGATACCCATTCTATTTTCCCCTCTACGTCAATTCAGTCGCTAAGCTTTTACCAGACCAACTAAGCCCGCCACCATATACTCACTAATAATATTGATATAAGTCTCTAAATCTGTATCTTCTTGGCAATGCAAACCGCCATTCCAAATTGTACTAATCGCGCCATCAAAGGTCGCTTCTAAGCCCATCATTAAGTGCTCAATGGGCATATCAGGAAACATCCCACTCTTAATACCTGGCTCCAGTATTGAGCCAATGTAGGAGGCAAATAAATCGTCTAATTGGTCAAACTCGGCCCGTAATTCCGGGGTGAGGCGTTCTCTAAAGTCGACACGCTTACAATAAAACGAAACCCGCGCTTCAGCCGGATTATCAAGAAATTGCGCAAAGGAAGCGCGAATAATTTCACGAATGATATCTATTGCTTCTGAATGTGGTGGTAGCGCTTCGTAAGAGGCCAGCATACGACGCAAAAACGAGATTGAAATCTGAGCGTAAATCTCTTCTTTACAGGTAAAATGCTTATAAACGGTCCCTTTGCCTATCTCTGCTTTTTTGGAAATCTGCTCAACGGTCACAGTTTCCCAATGTGGGTTCTCAAACAAACTGATCGCCGCTTTGAGAATTTCCTGCTCCCTCTTAGCAAACTCAACCTGCTTTCGACTTAAGCCTTCACTTCCTTCCGACATTACACTCTCACAAACTTCAATTACGAATTAATTCAATCAGCCAGCTAGGTGACCGATAGTCATTAAGTCTAGTTCTAAATTCACAGCTATTCTAGTTTTTCTTAAGATCCACAATCATCTGTTTCATGCTTAAGATTTCAGCTTGAAGGTCACTAATAGTTGGCTCATCCTTTTTACTTTCTTGCCGCGCTTTAGCATGCTCTTCTTCCATCACATTAACGACAATACCAATTACCATATTGAGAAATGCAAAGGCTGTAAAAAAGATAAACGATAAGTAGTATATCCAGCTGAAGGGGTACACCTCCATCGTTTCATATTGAACATCAGTCCAATCTTCAAAGGTCATCACCCTAAACAAGGTCAGCATGGAAATAGCAATATTTCCCCATAAGTCAGGATTAATTGTTTGGAATAAAAAGCTTCCGACAGCAGCATAGATATAAAAGATGATAAACATCAAAAGCATGACATAGCCCAGCTGTGGCAAGGCCTTGATTAAAGAGTTAATCAAGATGCGCAACTCAGGAATCACCGATATCATCCTCAAAACTCTGAACACTCTGACCAAACGAGCCAACAATGCCATTTCAGAGTCGTCAATTGGTATCAGACTTATTACCACCACCAGCGTATCAAATACGTTCCAACCGCTTTTAAAGAAGTGCCGCTTATTTGGCTCAGCAACAAAACGAATAACGATTTCAACCAGAAAGAACAGGGTGATAAACAGATCCAGCATTTTGGTGAATGCTATGGCCTGCACAGGCAAATCGTAGGTTTTTGCGCCAATTTCCAAGGCGGAAATAATAATGATAAAAATAACAAAGAGCTCAAAAGCCCGATTGTTCTTGAGTTGGTAAAAAAGAGACTGTAGCGAAGAATAATTCATTAACTGCGTAAACTATAAAAAACTTGGATTAGGTAATACTTGGCGGCTATTTTACCGAAACAGAGGAAATAGTCACTTAAAGACTCTGACCAAATATATAAGCAAGCTGAGCCAAGCCAGCCATGGCACCAAGAATACCACCGATAATGATCAGTTTTATCTCATCTTCCTGAAAACAAGGCCTTAGTAGATCCTGAAATTCTTCAGAAGGGAGCTCCTTCATTCGTTGCGCCATGATATCCTGTACAACCTTGGCCCTCTCCTGGTTAAACAAAGGGTCACGCAGCGTAGTTTTTGACAAATCTACTGCCTTCAATCCGGCATCTTCTTTGAGTTCAGCAAAGCCTTTCGGCCCCATAGCGGCTTGAGTAAAAGGCTTAATCAAACCAACCGTATCATCTACCATGTTTTCAAAATGTCTTTGAATAATAGCCCTTGTACGCTTTGCTTCCGGCCCTTTCAGCATGGCTTGGGCGATTTGATCAACTGTCAGGATTTCTTCAGTAATGATTTTACAAAAAGACTCTGATACATCGTCTTGCCGCTTTAAAAATAAACCGTGTATTGTCAGGCCTAAAAACTTAAAGGGCTTAACAGGCCGGAAAATCATATTCAACGCCACCCAGTTAGTCGCCCACCCCACCAAAAATCCGCATACTGGCAAGATCCACGGGTAGGGTAAGAAGTACCAAAGTATTAACTGGGGAAGCCCAAACAAAAAGCCAAACCAGAGGCCGCTTTTTATAATAAAGCGAAACTCCTGAGCCCCGCATTCGAGAAAGATTTTATTCAGCAGCGTTTTATCATCTTCCAGCTTCTCGATAACCATCAGCTTAAGATCAAACAATGACTCTATCTTTGGCCCGATATCCTCGACAAGATTCTGCATAATTCTCGGCAGTTGACTCTTTACCCTCTCATAAACCAGCTCTTTAACGGGTCTTGGTAGATTTTGCCAAAGCGTTCGATGGCGCTTAAGCATAATTTCATCAACTAGTTCTTCAGTGCGAGGAGCAAGTGACTCGAGAATATGCTCGCCAATTAGAGCAGGGCTCATTTGCTCAACAATATCAGAGACTGAGCCAATTCTGGACAAGGTTGAATCAACACTGATTTCCGCCATCTTCCTAGCCTTTGAGGGAATAATTCCCTGCCAGCCAAAAATGGGCCGAATGCCCCAGAATTTGATCGGATAAAAAGTAAGCTTAATGGCTAACCAGTTGGTGATGAATCCAACAATTCCCGCAATAAAGGGAATGCTTGCCAACTTGAGTAGCTCGAAGTATGAGTTCACTTCCATAATGACAGATACGTTTTGTAATTGTTATTTGGGAATAATCGTCGCGCTCAGCCCCAATAATTTAACGCTTCAAGGCCAGCCAGATTGCAATTTAGCATGCTATCACATAGGATTCACGGATTGTGTTCTACTTTAATAACAGGCTGATTATGTCACGTCGAAGCTTACTGGAAATTGGCCTTGTTCAACGCCTTGCCCTCGCGGCCTCGCTAAGTGCAGTACTAATTTATTGTGTCTACAGTGTCACCAGGTAGATAATGATTTTATCTTTCCGAAATCTAACGCTCGGCTACGAAGCGCACCCCGCTGTTCACCACCTTTCTGCCAGCATTGATAAAGGCATGCTTGTTGCCCTTGTTGGGCCTAACGGTGCAGGTAAATCGACACTGCTTAAAGGTATTATGGGGCAACTTGCTCCCTTAGAAGGTGATATTCAATTTGGACCCGTCGAGAAAGATGATATTGCTTATCTTCCTCAACAAAACATGGTCGATAGAAGCTTCCCTATTACAGTTCAGGAAATGGTCGCTCTTGGCGCCTGGAAACATATGGGTGCTTTCGGGCGATTACGTAGCAAGCATAAAAAGCAAGTCGCACAAGCGCTGCAGCAACTGGGTTTATCAGGGTTTGAAAAACGCTTGATCGGATCTCTTTCAGGAGGGCAAATGCAGCGCGTTTTGT
>NZ_LWFE01000887.1:0-1214 GCF_001635675.1 Oleiphilus sp. HI0061
ACCAGTTTGGTGCGGGCACTAAAGCGCTATCATCAGCCATCGCTGATAGTGATGCATTCTCAATAGCAGGTGGTGGCGACACCTTGGCTGCTGTCGCTAAGTATGAAATCGCAGATAAGGTTTCGTATATTTCTACGGGTGGCGGTGCCTTTTTAGAATTTGTAGAAGGTAAGACTTTACCTGCAGTAGCAATGTTATTAGCGCGCGCAAGCCCATAAATTCAATCAATGTTTTAACCGGAGATAATCATGGCATTAATTAGTATGCGACAACTACTTGATCATGCTGCAGAGTATGACTACGGAGTTCCAGCGTTTAACGTAAATAACCTTGAGCAGATGCGCGCTATTATGGAAGCAGCTGATCAAACAAATAGTCCTGTGATAGTGCAGGCTTCAGCCGGTGCTCGTAAATATGCCGGAGCACCTTTTTTGCGTCATCTTATTTTGGCGGCTATCGAAGAATTCCCGCACATTCCTGTTTGTATGCATCAGGACCACGGTACTTCTCCAGCAGTTTGCCAGCGCTCGATTCAACTTGGGTTTTCTTCAGTGATGATGGATGGTTCGCTGATGGACGATGGCAAAACACCTTCCAGCTACGAATATAACGTTGACGTCACAAAGCGCACTGTTGAAATGGCGCATGCTTGCGGTGTTTCTGTTGAAGGTGAGCTTGGCTGTTTGGGGTCTTTAGAAACTGGCCAGGCAGGTGAAGAAGATGGTGTTGGTGCTGAAGGTACACTTAGTCACGATCAGATGTTAACTGATCCAGAAGAGGCAGCAGATTTTGTTAAGCAAACTGGTGTTGATGCGTTAGCGATTGCATGTGGTACAAGCCATGGCGCGTATAAGTTCACGCGTCCACCTACTGGTGATATTTTGGCTATTGACCGTATTAAAGCGATAAATGAACGTATTCCTGGTACGCACCTGGTAATGCATGGTTCATCCTCTGTACCTCAAGAATGGCTTGCTGTTATTAACGAGTACGGCGGCGAAATTCCTGAAACCTATGGTGTCCCTGTAGAGCAGATTGTAGAGGGCATAAAATATGGCGTTCGTAAGGTAAATATTGATACCGATCTACGTCTGGCTTCTACTGGTGCTGTGCGTCGCTTTATGGCACAGAATCCAGCAGAATTCGACCCTAGAAAGTATCTAAAAGAAACTGTAAGTGCGATGAAAGAAATTGTAGTTGCTCGATACGAAGCG
>NZ_LWFE01000888.1:0-551 GCF_001635675.1 Oleiphilus sp. HI0061
TATCCCGAGGTGAACACCCCAAGGATATGAAAGATATCAAAGGAACAGCTTGCCTACTAAAAGAATTGCCAGAAGGCTGGAATATAAAAGATTCCTCGCGCATCGAAAAACCAAAAGCGCTTGACCCAGCGAACCACCCGTTCCAGAAAAACCCTTATCAAGAAACTGAAATAGAAGGTTCCGAGTCGACAAGTAAATGCGCCGACAATCAGCAAGTCGATAAAGCAGAGCCAATCAAAATTTTACCATTTCCAGAACAAAGCGCTGATAAAGAGAGAGAATTTATCTTACTCCCCTCTTTTGAAAAGGTTTCCAAGGACCCTGTGCTTTATGCTCACACCTCCCGAATACTGCACCTGGAAACTAATCCAGCCAATGCCCGAGCCATTGTTCAGCCTCACGATCAACGCTATGTTTGGGTAAACCCACCAGCCATTCCTCTATCGACAGATGAACTTGATAGCGTCTTCGAACACGCTTATCAGCGAGTGCCTCATCCTAGCTACGGTGATGCAAAAATTCCTGCCTACGAGATGATACGTTTCTCGGTC
>NZ_LWFE01000889.1:0-212 GCF_001635675.1 Oleiphilus sp. HI0061
AAACACTTGCTCCATTTGGCTTGGGTCAAAGCGTGCTGTTGCGTCTTTGTCTGCAAGTATAATATTAATTCTGTCTGATGAGTGCAGGTGCCCTTTATATTCGCCGACGATTTTATCAATCCAGTTGGCCAAGGTGATGTCTTCAACTTCTGGCTCTGTTCGACGACTAAGTTGCAGAGTGTTTTCAATGATCTGATTTACACGCTTTGAGT
>NZ_LWFE01000890.1:0-529 GCF_001635675.1 Oleiphilus sp. HI0061
TTGTGTATGGGAATTCCTCAGCGGTAGGCATAAGCGCCTGAAGACCACGCTTAGCCAACTTACCATGACCGATCTCACGACGACCTGGAGGACCCATACGACCACACTCACCTACAGAGTAAGGAGGGAAGTTGTAGTGCAACATGAAGTTTTCTTTGTATTCGCCAGCATAATCGTCAACGATCTGTGCATCACGAGAGGTACCTAGCGTTGTCGTAACAATCGCCTGAGTCTCACCACGTGTAAACAAAGCTGAACCATGAGTATTCGGCAGTACACCCACTTCAACCTTTATAGGACGAACAGTGCTGTTGTCACGACCATCGATACGAGGCTCGCCTTGCGTGATACGACCACGAACAATTTTCTTTTCTAACTTAGAGAAGTAAGCTTTAACGTCATCTGCAGAAGGTGAATCTTCCGCATCGGTCACTAGCTTCTCAACAGCAGCAGCTTTCAGCTCACCTAGTGCACTGTAACGTGCCATTTTGTCGCTAATAGAGTAAGCAGCTGTAATACCTTCCGCTGA
>NZ_LWFE01000891.1:0-528 GCF_001635675.1 Oleiphilus sp. HI0061
CATGCACTAGATTTTTCCAGTGCGCCTCATCAAACCCTGCGAGAGGCAGCCAGGGTGCTCAAGTCTTCTGGTACGATGGTGATAGTTGGGTTTAACCCTCTCAGTACTTGGGGAGTGAGGAGGTTGTTAGGGAGGTCGCAGCAAGCACCCTGGAATAGTTGTTTTATTGGTGGTAAGCGAATCGAAGATTGGTTGAATTTGCTCGATTTTAGGGTGGGAACTACTAAATACCATTACTACGGCCTGCCTTTTAATAATGCAGGTTTATTTAGGCGTTTTTTGTGGCTCGATAAAGTGCTCAATACAAAAGTCCCCCTAGGCGCATACTATTTGATATCGGCACAAAAACAGGTCGGTTCACGAATCAATTCCTACTCAAAATGGCGTCGAGGTGCAAAGGTCGTAGGAATGCCTTTGGCAAGCTCACGGCACGCTCGGGTTTTGGAACAAGACTTTTCAGTTTATAACGAGAAAGATAAAGAAGAATGATAGAGATTTATACCGATGGAGCCTGTAAAGGCAACCCTG
>NZ_LWFE01000892.1:0-694 GCF_001635675.1 Oleiphilus sp. HI0061
TTATTACTTGTCTTGACCACCCTAAGGCTGGCAATCAGGTCTTTTTAGTGAGTGATGGCTATGATGTTTCAACGACGCAGATCTTAACAGAGCTAACAATAGCGTCTGGACAAAAGCCATGGTTAATCCCTTTACCAGTTCCTTTATTGAAGTTAATTGCATCAATATTGGGTAAAGGAAAAATGGCAGATCGGCTCTGTAGTAACCTCCAAGTGGAGATTTCATATACCAAACAAGTGATAGGGTGGAAGCCGCCAATACCTTTTAATGAAGGGATTCGTCGCTGTTTTGGTAAGCTTCCTTGATACGCATGCTGTGTGTGCATGTGGTTTTTTAGTTTTTCGGTCACAGCTCCAGTGCTTTCTAGTGAATCAAGGTTTGGTTTCTTAGATTGTTACTGTTATCCTCTCAGCGATTTGGATAGGCTTGGTTGTTTAGGATTATAAAATGGAGAAAACGATTTTAGTAACTGGTGGAGCTGGTTTTATTGGTTCAGCTCTGGTTCGATATATTATTAATTGTTCAGATGATAAGGTTGTTAACGTTGATAAGCTTACTTATGCAGGCAACCTTGAGTCGTTGACCGCTGTAAGTAGCAGTGAACGCTACTTTTTTGAAAAAGTAGATATTTGCGATGCAGCTGAGATTAAACGGGTTTTTAATCAGTACAAGCCAGACTTAGTTATTCATTTGG
>NZ_LWFE01000893.1:0-331 GCF_001635675.1 Oleiphilus sp. HI0061
CTAGACGGCTTGAGTAGGTGTCTAGAAAAACAGGCTTCTCATCAACAACTTTTTCGAGGCCGAACTTCTTGCGAGATTGGCGGCTACAAATACTGTAAATCAGGATGCTGAGATACAGAGTGGTGAGACTTAAACCCAAGTGTATAAAGAAGTTTTCGTAGCTATTGTTGAGTCTGAGAAAAACCAGATGGACGATATGAAGAATCAGCACCAGGCCGTTTAAGGCGCGAAACAGTGTGACTTTGACGCCGCTATCACGTGCGCCATCAATGAAGCTTATAATCGGCTTTGCATACAGGAATAAGCCAATGTTGAATACAAATACCAGAAT
>NZ_LWFE01000894.1:0-671 GCF_001635675.1 Oleiphilus sp. HI0061
ACCTAGTGATTACCAACGCTTTGGTTCTTGATCACTGGGGAATCGTTAAAGGTGATGTTGGTGTCAAAGACGGTCGTATCGTCGGTGTTGGCAAAGCCGGAAACCCGGATGTTCAGGACGGTGTTGATATTGCGATTGGCCCTGGCACAGATGTACTCGCGGGTGAAGGCTCTATCCTTACTGCTGGCGGCATTGATGCTCATATTCACTTTATTTGTCCACAGCAAGTTGAAGAAGCCTTAATGTCAGGCGTGACCACAATGATTGGTGGCGGCACCGGCCCGTCAACCGGTACTAACGCCACAACTTGTACCTCTGGACCGTGGTACATCGGTAAGATGATGCAATCCACCGACCAAATGCCCATGAACTTTGGCTTCTTGGGTAAAGGGAATGCAAGTTTACCTGAAGCCCTAAGAGAACAGCTCGATGCAGGCGCTTGCGGCTTGAAGCTCCACGAAGATTGGGGAACCACGCCAGCTTCCATTGATTGCTGTTTATCCGTAGCAGAAGAATATGATGTTCAGGTTGCAATCCATACCGACACCTTGAATGAATCAGGCTTCGTCGATGATACCATTGGTGCGTTTAAAGACCGCGTGATCCACACGTATCACACTGAGGGTGCCGGTGGTGGTCACGCACCTGATATCATTCGTGCTTGTGCTTAC
>NZ_LWFE01000895.1:0-305 GCF_001635675.1 Oleiphilus sp. HI0061
ACTAAGGCTATGGCTGACTAGCGTTATATCAATGCAGACCCACAGTGCGGTGCAGGCTATCAAGAGTTGTTTTTTTCTTGAGGGCGATGAAAGATGAGCAGTGAAGAAAGCCTTTGTAAAGCAAGGCGCGCAGATGAAAAATAGGACACTCTGTGCTATTTGGTCGTTAAGAAACAAGCTAATAGCAAAGAACACACAGAAAAATAGCAGCCCGGAGAGTGCAGCATTATTTAGGTGCTCTTTTGCTTTAGTCATAGGTTCTCGTAGGCTAATGATTCGAGGTATTCAATATTTGGAATTACAGC
>NZ_LWFE01000896.1:0-17527 GCF_001635675.1 Oleiphilus sp. HI0061
CACAAGCTTGTGCACAATTTTACAGCTAATTTTTTTTAGTGCTCGATTATTGCAAAAAGTAGTAGAAATAAATTGTGGATAAACCCAAGGATAAAAATGTGTATAAATTAATCTCTGATTTATCCAAGTTTTATTCAATCGATAATCACGTCTTTTCCTAACTTTTCCCTTATACTTACTAAAGACTTAAATAAATGTTTTTAAAGGAATTTACTCTCTTATCAACAGAAATTGCTCCCCTTAATAGAACATAAGTATAAGAAGAGAATATATAAATAATATTATTTAAGGGATGGGAAAAGATAAGACCTAAGATAAACTTTAAATAAAAATGAGAATATGGATTGAATAATCTTGCCTAAACAATTACAATCTCGCTCCAATTTTTTTTCACCCTATTTATTGTGAGTACTGGAAATGAAAAGAACATTCCAACCTAGCGTACTTAAGCGTAAGCGTACACATGGCTTCAGAGCACGTATGGCAACTAAAAGTGGTCGTCAGATTTTGAACCGACGTCGTGCTAAAGGCCGTAAAGAACTAAGTGCATAAAACTTGTACTCCAGTTTTAAGTTTCCTAAATCAACTCGGCTACTAAAATCGAGTGATTATAGTGATGTTTTTGAGTCTGTTGATATACGAGTTTCCAGTAAACATTATTTGATGTTGACTAGAAGCCTGAATAACTCAGATAGCAGACTCGGAATAATCGTTGCTAAAAAGAACGTAAAACTCGCTGTACAACGGAACCGAATTAAACGCTTATTACGAGAATCGTTTCGGACTAAGCGTAGTTCGCTTCCAAACCTTGATATTATTGTTCTTGCAAAGAAAGGTGCTGATTTATCTAGCAGCAAAGAATGCACTCAAGAACTAGACTATCTGTGGCGTAAGTTAGTTCGTAAAACATCTCAAAATAAGTCTGATAAGAAGACTAAGTCAGCTCGGACTTCGTAACTACTGACTGCTGAAAAGTGTTAGTAAGGACATAATTTTGCTGAGAACCATGATGAGAAAAGTTATCATTGGTCTAATTCGCGCTTATCAACTCTGTATTAGTCCTATACTCGGCCCTTCTTGTCGATATTATCCAACATGCTCTGAATATGCCCTCGAAGCTGTAAAAATTCACGGTATATTTAAAGGAAGCTTTCTTGCAGTACATCGTGTGTTAAGATGCCATCCGGGTTGTGAAGGTGGACACGACCCTGTACCGGAAAAGAAGACAAAATCCTCCTCAGATAAACAATCAAAACCTTTATAACTCTATCTTTATAAGATATTTACGGTAGTGAATTATTATGGATCTTAGACGTAGCATTATTTTTGTTGGCTTAGCAGTTGTATCATATATGTTGATACTTGCCTGGAATGAAGATTATGGCCAGCAAGCATCGCAAACCGCAGTTAAACAAGCCATTCCACAAGAGTCTATTGGTTTAAGTACTTCTGCAGAAAGTAGCGAAGATTCTGAATTTACTGTACCTGAGTCTGCTGCTGCAAGTATTGATAGCACAGCCCAAACAAAGAATTCCACCTCGCAACAATCGTCAAGCGTTCATATCAAAACAGATGTATTAGATTTATATCTTGATCTTAAAGGCGGTAATGTTATTTCGGCAAAAATGCCTCAGCATAAAGTTAGCTTAGGCTCAGAAGAAGCACTGGCGCTGTTGGAAAGTGGTAATGGTAGACATTACGTTGTTGAAAGTGGTCTATTTGGAAAAAATGGATATGATTCCTCTAAAAACGGCCCAGCTCCTATTTACTCATCATCATCTTCTTCATACGAGTTACAAGAAGGACAAGATAGCCTTTCAATAGACCTTAATTTTGAAAGTGATGATGGTGTATCAATTACTAAGCGTTATGAATTCAAGCGCAATGATTATCTGATTAATGTCAGCTATATCATTAATAACAAGACTAATGATAACTGGCAGGCAAACCTGTCTGGAAAGATTGTAAGAGATCGTTCCTCTGACCCATCGAGCCAAAATAGTATGGGTATGCAGTCATTTTTGGGAATGGCGCTTTCAAGCGCTGAAAAACCTTACGAGAAATATGACTTTGAAGACATGCTTGACTCCCCTATCAATGAACAAATTCATGGTGGTTGGGTTGCATTTATTCAGCATTACTTCCTAAGTGCCTGGATCCCAGATAATGGCGTTACTCATACTTATCAAACACGCGTGAAAGGCGGTCGATATTTGATGGGCTTTATTAGCCCTGCAATCGAAGTCGCTCCAGGAGAAACCAAGACGACATCTGCACAGTTATATATTGGTCCAAAGATTATGGAGCGTTTGGAAGCTATTGCACCAAACCTTGATTTAACCGTAGATTTTGGTTGGTTATTCTGGGTAGCAACGCCACTATTCCTATTGCTTGATTTCTTCTATGGCATTGTATTGAACTGGGGTTTTGCAATTATTCTAGTGACTGTTTGTGTTAAGGCTTTGTTCTTCAAGTTGTCGGCTGCAAGTTATCGTTCTATGGCGAATATGCGTCGGGTAGCACCTAAGCTACAAGCTTTAAAAGAACAGTATGGCGATGATCGTCAGAAGATGTCTCAAGGAATGATGGAGCTCTATAAGAAAGAGAAAATTAATCCTCTTGGTGGTTGTCTGCCTATTCTTGTTCAGATGCCTGTATTTATCGCTTTATACTGGGTTTTGATGGAGAGTGTTCAATTACGCCATGCTCCATTTATGTTCTGGATTCACGATCTATCGGTAATGGATCCTTACTTCATTCTGCCGATTCTGATGGGTGCAAGTATGGCTATCCAAATGCAGCTAAATCCATCTCCGCCTGATCCAATGCAAGCTAAGATCATGAAGATTATGCCTGTTGTAATGACTGTTTTCTTCTTATGGTTCCCTTCAGGGCTAGTTCTTTACTGGTTAGTAAACAATATTCTGTCGATTGCACAGCAGTGGGTAATTACCAGACAAATCGAAAAAGCTAACGCTTAATCTACCCTGTTCTTGATATGAGTGAATATTATCAAGACACTATTGCAGCTCTTGCTACGGCGGCAGGTCGTGGCGGAGTTGGAATTGTCAGGGTATCAGGCCCAAAAGCCTTAGATATCGCTAAACTGATGGTTCATTTTGAGCCTAAGAATCGATATGCACATTATTGCGATTTCTATGATCCAGATGGTTTACGTTTAGATCAGGGAATTGCCCTGTACTTTAAAGGTCCCCACTCCTTTACCGGTGAAGACGTCGTTGAGTTCCAAGCTCATGGTGGCCCGGTCATTCTGGATCTTTTGTTAAAAGCCATCGTTTCGAATGGTGCTCGCTTAGCAGAAGCGGGAGAATTTTCTCAACGCGCCTTTTTTAATGACAAGCTGGATCTGGTTCAGGCTGAAGCTATTTCTGACTTGATAAACAGTACTTCCGAGCAGGCTGCTCGTTCTGCTTTGCGTTCCCTACAAGGGGACTTTTCTCAGCAAGTTGATGCCATTGTATCCGGCTTGATTAAACTCCGAATGTACGTGGAAGCAGCAATTGATTTCCCTGAAGAAGAAGTTGATTTTCTTTCTGAGTCACATGTCCTGGAGCAAGTTGATACTCTGATTGATACCTTGAATGACTTAATCAATAATGCGAATCAAGGGGCACTACTAACTGAAGGAATGAGGGTGGTAATTGCCGGTCGTCCAAATGCAGGTAAGTCTAGTTTGCTGAATGCTTTAGCAGGACGCGATTCAGCTATTGTGACTGATATTGAAGGAACTACACGTGATGTGCTTAAAGAGCAGATCAATATTGATGGAATGCCTTTACATATTATTGATACGGCAGGGCTTCGAGAAAGTACTGATAAAGTTGAACAGATTGGTATTGATAGAGCTTGGCAGGAAATTGAACAAGCTGATCGAATTCTTTTAGTTGTTGATGCTTCATCTATTGAATCAAACTCTGACTCATTACCAGACACGCTATGGCCAGAGTTTTTGGAAAAGCTCGATAATCAGGACCATATAACAATTGTTCGAAACAAAGTGGATAAAACGTCAGAAGCCCCATCGACTGCTTCGCTTGGTGAATTCCCACTTATTTCTTTATCCGCTAAGCAAAAACAAGGCTTAAGCTTACTACAAGATCACCTTAAAGAGTGCGTTGGTTATAAGGCTAATAATGAAGGTACATTTACTGCACGCAGACGGCACCTAGATGCCTTAAATCGTGCTTTGGATGCTGTAAATCTTGGTCGAAGACAGCTAACAGAGCTCAATGCCGGCGAGTTATTAGCCGAAGAGCTGCGTATTGCCCAAGATAATCTAGGGGAAATTACCGGTAAGTTCAGGCCCGATGACCTTCTTGGTGAAATCTTCAGTAGTTTCTGTATTGGAAAGTAGCTAGCGACTGATCAGAGCTCTATACTGTTGGCTTGCTTAAACTAGTTACAGGAGACAAGGATGAGTCAATCGGCCTTATTGAAAAGCAAACGATTTGCCCCCTTTTTCGCTACCCAGTTTTTGGGGGCATTTAACGATAATATCTATAAAAATACCCTAATGCTGATCATCGCATTCAAGGCATCGGATGCCTTAGGTATGAATGCTGATACGGTTCTTAACCTGGCAGCAGGTCTATTTATTCTGCCCTTCTTCATCTTTTCTGCTATTGCTGGCCAAATTACCGATAAATATGAAAAATCAGGCCTAATTCGAAAAATTAAGTTTGCTGAAATTCTTATTATGTCGGTGGCAGCATTAGGCTTGTTGATGGAGTGGTATTCCCTGCTCCTGGTTTTACTATTTGTGATGGGAACGCAGTCAGCATTTTTTGGACCTGCAAAATATGCCATCATCCCTCAACACCTAAAGTCAGAAGAATTGGTCGGTGGCAATGCGCTGATAGGCATGGGCACTTTTGTTGCGATTCTTTTGGGTACTATTGGCGCTGGTATCATCATGCAATTAGATAGCTTTCTGATTGTGACAGCATGTGCCGTCGTGTTTTTTGCATTGCTCGGTTATCTTAGTAGCCGTTCAATACCTTTGGCCCCACCGAGCCAAGCTGATATAACAGTCTCATATAACCCTATTAAAACTACCCACTCTCTAATTGTCGAAGCAAGAAAGCNCCGGCCGATATATTTAGCAATTGCGGCAATCTCCTGGTTTTGGTTTTTAGGTGCAGCTTATTTAACGCAATTCCCTAACTTCTCGAAAGAAGTCTTGTTGGGGGACTCCTCACTCGTCACCTTACTATTGGCGGTATTTACCATTGGTGTTGCACTTGGCTCGATGCTTTGTGAAAAACTGTCTTCATCACAGGTTGAGTTGGGTATTGTACCGATTGGCGCGTTGGGATTAAGCCTATTTGGTGTAGATCTTTATAGCGCAATTCCTCATCAACCTGAAATTATCCACACTTGGCTTACATTCCTAAACGCTGAAGGTTCTTTTAGAGTGTTGATTGATCTGATCGGTATAGGTATCTCAGGAGGCATCTTTATCGTCCCACTTTATGCCTTTGTCCAGGAAAGAGCGGAACCGGCTTTTAGAGCGAGAACCATCGCTGTGATTAACATTATGAATGCCTTGTTTATGGTGGGAAGCGCTATCACAGGAATGATCTTACTGGGAATGCTAGGTCTTGAAATACCAGAATTCTTCCTGGTTTTATCCATAATGAATTTCGTTGTTTGCCTATACATATTTTATCAAGTAGATGAATTTGCGATTCGCTTTTGTATATGGATATTAGGTCATACCATGTACCGAGTCAGCCACGAAGGCTTGGATAATATTCCTCGCGAAGGTGCAGCAGTAGTGGTTTGTAATCACGTATCATATGTTGATGCGCTCATACTTGCCGGTGCATGTAGACGCCCTATGCGCTTCGTGATGGATCATAATATTTTCAAAAACAAATTTTTAGCTTGGTTTTTCAGAGCGGTCAAAGCCATTCCAATCGCGCCTGCGCATCAGGATCAAGAAATTTATGATCAAGCTTTCGAGTCAATATCTGAAGCACTAAACAATGAAGAGATAATTTGTATTTTCCCGGAAGGTAAGCTGACAAGAACTGGCGATATCAACGAGTTTAAAACTGGCATTGAAATAATAATCGGGCGTGATCCTGTCCAAGTAGTGCCGATGGCCCTACAAGGCCTTTGGGGAAGTGTTTTTAGCCATAAAGATGGAGCTGCCTTTTCGAAAGGTCCTAAACGTTTCTGGTCTAAGGTAAGGGTAATTGCTGATAAACCACTTAATCCAGATCTAGTAAGCGCCGAATTGTTGCAATCGAAAGTTATGCACTTAAGAGGAAATGTTCAATAGAGCACTTATGCCAAGCTGTGGATAACTTTAGCCTCTAACTTATGGTTTAAGAGTTAAATTCAATATATCTTTATTTAACAAATGCTTATAGTGTTTTGTTAAAGTTTAAAATTAATGTGCCTGTGGATAAGTTGTTTGATAACTTCTTTATAATCGTGTGATAAGTGCTTGAATTCATTAAAACTGAGTGAATGTTCATTTATTTACATTAAGAACACAGATTTATTTTAAGACACTCAAAATTTGAGTCATAAGTGCAAAACTGTATAAAAAATAAACGATAAAGGCTGCTATTTATCACTCAAATCTTTATAATGCGCGGCTATTTTATTTGACTGGGGATGCTAGGTGGATTTCGCAAAACATTACGATGTTATTGTTATTGGTGGTGGACATGCCGGGACTGAAGCTGCTTTAGCCGCAGCGCGTCGCGGCTCATCAACCCTTCTACTTACGCATAATATCGAGACGCTGGGTCAAATGTCATGCAATCCAGCAATTGGTGGTATTGGTAAAAGTCATCTTGTTAAAGAAATCGATGCTCTAGATGGTGCTATGGCACGAGCAACCGATTTGGCGGGTATTCAATTTCGAGTGCTGAATAGCCGTAAAGGGCCAGCGGTAAGAGCTACACGCGCACAAACAGATAGAATCTTATATAAAGCCGCAATTCGAGAAACCCTGGAAAACCAGGAAAACCTGGATATTTTCCAACAATCGGCTGATGACTTGATTGTTAAAAATGACCGGGCTTGTGGCGTTGTCACCAATATGGGAGTTCGCTTCCATTCAAAGACCGTTGTTTTGACAACTGGAACCTTTTTAGGCGGTGTTATTCATATTGGTTTAGAAAACCATTCAGGTGGACGTGCGGGAGATCCACCGTCGATAGCATTGGCAAAACGCTTAAGAGAAATGCCTTTTCGTGTTGGCCGTTTAAAAACGGGTACACCGCCCCGAATTGATGCACGTTCAGTTGATTTTAGCGTAATGGACGAACAGCCAGGTGATACACCTTTACCGGTAATGTCTTATACCGGCACAGTTGAACAACATCCAAAACAGATTTCTTGCTATGTAACCCATACTAATGAACGTACGCATGAGATTATTCGCTCAGGTTTTGATCGTTCACCCATGTTTACAGGCATCATAGAAGGAACAGGCCCACGTTACTGCCCTTCTATTGAAGATAAAATTAATCGTTTTGCAGATAAAGACTCCCACCAGATTTTCGTCGAGCCTGAAGGGCTGACAACGCATGAGTTATATCCAAACGGCATTTCAACTAGTTTGCCCTTTGATGTGCAAATTGACTTAGTGCGTTCAATGAAGGGCTTCGAGAAAGCACATATTACGCGGCCTGGTTATGCAATTGAGTACGATTTCTTTAACCCTCAAGACTTGAAACAAAGCCTAGAGACAAAGTTTATCGAGAACTTGTTTTTCGCTGGCCAAATTAACGGCACAACTGGTTATGAAGAAGCCGGTGCCCAAGGTTTACTTGCTGGTATGAATGCTTCGTTGAAAGCAAGTGGTGATATGCTTTGGTGCCCTCGTCGAGATGAAGCTTATATCGGAGTACTGGTTGATGATCTGATTACACTAGGAACCAGTGAGCCTTACCGTATGTTTACAAGCCGTGCTGAATACCGTTTGTTACTACGCGAAGATAATGCTGACCTAAGGTTAACTGAGATCGGACGTAATTTAGGTTTTGTAGGCGATGAGCGCTGGTCACAATTCTCAAGCAAGCGCGAAGCAATCGAGAAAGAAACAGAGCGTCTAAAAACAACTTGGGTGCAACCTGGCTCAGAAGGTGGGAAGATTGCTGACAAATATTTTGATCGACCTATTTCGAGAGAATACAGCCTTCGTGACTTGCTAAAGCGTCCTGAAATCAATTATCAAAGTATTGCTGAAATAAACGGTGATCCAACAATTTCTAATGCTGTTGCTGAACAGATTGAAATACAAACCAAGTATGATGGTTATATCAGTCGTCAACAGGATGAGATTGATCGTTTAAGAAAGAATGAATTAACCAAGCTGCCAATCGATTTCAATTATGATGGAATTTCTGGTCTATCCAATGAGATTAAGCAAAAACTATTAGAGGTTAAACCAGAAACAATTGGCCAGGCATCTAGAATTCCGGGAATTACACCGGCTGCTGTGTCATTGGTACTCATATATCTGAAGAAAAAATCTTTATCTAAATCAATCAAACATGAAAGTGCCTGATTTCGGCACTTCACGTATCTTAAAAGAGAATAGACGTGATCAATGCATCGCAACGTGCCAACTTTAGTAATATTCTAAGCGACGCGGCAGAAAAAATAGGTATTACTCTAAATGAAGAGCAGAATGGCCTTTTACTCGACTATTTAGAGTTATTGATCAAATGGAATAAAGCCTACAATCTGACGGCTATTCGTGACCCGGAAGAAATGTTGATTAAACATCTGGTCGACTCGCTTAGCATTGCTCCTTATATAAAAGGTCAGGACATCGCTGATATCGGTACCGGCCCTGGATTACCCGGTATACCGATGGCCATCTTGTTTCCAGAAAAGCGCTTTTTGCTGGTCGACAGCAATGGTAAAAAGACACGCTTTTTGACTCAGAGTAAGATTACACTTTCGCTAGCCAATATCGAAATAGTGCATGGACGTGTAGAGAGTGTTGCGCAGGATAAACAATTTGACCAAATTATGTCACGCGCATTTACAGCGCTAGATAATATGGTAAAACTATGTAAGCACTTACTTACTGAAAAGGGTGAGTTTTTAGCAATGAAAGGTTTGCATCCAAAAGATGAGATTAATGCACTGCCAATAGATTATCATGTTAAAAACGCAATTAAGTTATGTGTTCCCGCTTGTGAAGAGGACAGGCATTTAATTATCATAGAGAAAACTTCAGCGTAATAAGCATATTGCTATTGAAAGCGTCTATAAGTGAGGGTTACACAGTGCCAGCGAAAATCTATGCGATTACTAACCAGAAGGGGGGGGTTGGAAAAACGACCACCACTGTAAATCTTGCTGCATCGCTGGCTGCGACCAAACGCAGAATTCTCCTTATTGATCTTGATCCGCAGGGAAACGCAACTATGGGTAGCGGGATCAGCAAGAATGAAATTGAATATACGGCCTATGATGTACTGACCAAAAAGGCCGATGTTCAAGAGGTCATTACGCGTTCAGTCGTTGGTAAATACGATGTTATTCCTTCCAATGGCGATCTGACTGCAGCGGAAGTCGAGCTCCTTAATGAGATTGGCCGTGAACATAGACTGAAGCAAGCCTTAAAATCTATTCGTGATGATTATGAATTCGTCTTGATCGACTGTCCTCCTTCTCTAAATATGCTAACCGTTAATGCCTTATCAGCGTCGGACGGCGTTATCATTCCAATGCAATGCGAATATTATGCGCTAGAAGGCTTGGCCGCATTAATGAATACGGTTGAGCAGATTAGAGAAACCATCAATCCGAAGTTAGAAATTTCCGGCATACTTCGTACTATGTATGACCCAAGGAATAGTTTAACCAGAGATGTATCTGATGAACTTCAGGAATATTTCGGTGAACAGCTATATAAAGTCGCAATTCCAAGAAATGTAAGACTAGCGGAAGCACCCAGTCACGGTATGTCAGCATTACATTATGACAAAGCTTCAAAAGGTGCGATTGCATATTTGGCATTGGCCGGTGAAATCGTCAGAAAGAACAAAGCAGCAGCAAAAAAAGCCGACTTGGCTGAAGCATAAAACAATAATTAAGCTCATGACTTTTAAAGGTCATCATCAAGCGTTACTAAGTGAGTAGGAAAATACGTGGCAAAGAAACGAGGTTTAGGGGAAAAAGGTTTAAGCGCTTTACTCAAGGGCTCAAATGTCGACTTTAAAAAAGAAGTTGAAAACGATGGAGACCTTAAGCAACTTCCAGTTGAGTTTCTAAAACGAGGTAAATATCAGCCTCGTCGTGACATGGATCCTGATGCACTCGAAGAGCTCGCCGAGTCAATTCGACAGCAAGGTATTATGCAGCCGATAGTGGTTCGTTCTCGTGGCGAAGACTCCTATGAAATTATTGCGGGCGAAAGGCGTTGGCGGGCAGCACAAATCGCTCAGCTCGATAAAGTCCCCGCAATTATTCGTGATGTTGAAGATGATGCGGCTGTTGCAATGGCGCTTATCGAGAATATTCAGCGTGAAAACCTTAATGCAATGGAAGAAGCCACCGCTTTACAGCGTTTGCAAGATGAGTTTGAACTTACCCAAAGCGAAGTAGCTGAAGCCGTTGGTAAATCGAGGTCAACCGTGACTAACTTGCTTCGCCTGATCAACCTAACAGATGAAGTAAAGTTGATGCTAGAGCATGGCGACTTGGAGATGGGCCATGGCAGAGCGATGTTATCGTTAGATACCGAGCGACAGATAATTGTGGCTCGTCAGGTTGAGTTGAAGTCGCTTTCAGTACGACAGACCGAAGCACTCGTCCGTCGCCTAATAGAAGACAAGCCTACAAATAAAGCAGCTAAGCCAAAACCCGATGCCGATATATCACGCTTACAAGAAGATCTATCTGAAAAAGTAGGTGCAGAAGTGAGTGTTCAGCATTCAAATACAGGCAAAGGTAAGCTAGTGATTAAATATAATTCTCTTGATGAGTTAGATGGAATTTTGACTCATATCAAGTGAAATCTAACTTGATCGAAAAATAATCGATTCTTTTTTGTAACTTAAGTGAATATTCATCCCTAGAGCGGTTGAATGCACAGATTATAACCCCTATAATCTGCCACGCTTCGAGAGGCCTGATTAGGCCGAAGAAGAAAGTTGGCGAGAATGAATGTTAAGCGCCGCGACTCGATAAGACTAAAGAAAAATAAAAACAAGAGCTAACGATAACAAAATGTCTTAAAAGAACAGCAACTTAATGGCTGTATCTTAAGTCGAAGGTAATTAAGGAAGATATCTGCTAACTACAGCGCAGTGACATCAAAAGGTAGCAATGTAGTAGGCAAGATTAATGAACAGTAGAAAAAAGGCTGACATAAATAAGCCGCCGATTTACAAGATTTTTATTGCTCAGATGGCTCTTACGAGTGTCATTTGCGCAGGGTACTATTTAGTTAGCGGAAGCGTTGCGGCATACTCTTCGCTATTGGGTGGGGTTATATTTGTTATCCCACAACTATATTTTGGTGTTAAAGCGTTTTTGTACAGTGGCGCTCGGTCAATCCAAAAAATAGTTATAAATTTTTATAAAGGTGAGAGCACCAAATTAGTAATCATTGCACTGAGCTTCGGACTTATATTCAAGTTTGTAGAGCCTCTGGATTACTTAGCACTTTACTCCACCTTTATCAGTGTTTTAGTGATGAACTGTTTCTCGGCTCTCTTAGTAAGTAAGCCGAACTCACACAAAGCATAATTTAGAATTTTTAACTCTATAATGTAGGCCCTTAACTATGGCAGGCGATAGTCTAACAACCACTGAATATATTCAGCATCACTTAAGTAACCTAACTTTCGGCCAGCTTCCTGCTGGTACTGTTCGTTATGATGGCACAACGCTACAAGAAGCAACTTGGACAATGGCTCACGGTGGCGAAGAAGCTGCTGCAATGGGTTTCAATGCATTTCATGTAGATAGTTTACTTTGGTCATTTGGCTTAGGTGTTATTTTCTGCATGATCTTCCGTTCCGTTGCCAAATCGGTAACTAGCGGTGTACCTGGTCGCTTCCAAAACTTTATCGAAATGATTGTCGATTTCGTTGATGGTAACGTTAAAGATATGTTCCATGGACGTAACCCACTTATTGCTCCTTTGGCATTAACAATCTTTGTTTGGGTATTCTTCATGAACCTAATGGACTTGATCCCGGTTGATCTAGTGCCATGGTTGCTTACATTTGTGGGCGTTGGTTATCAGAAGATTGTTCCATCAACAGACCCTAACATCACACTAGGTATGGCTTTAGGTGTATTCATCCTAATGCTTTACTACTCTATCAAGATTAAAGGTATTGGTGGCTTTACTAAAGAGCTTACCATGCACCCTTTCAATCACTGGGCGTTTATCCCTGTGAACCTATTTATGGAATTAGTCGGTCTATTAGCTAAGCCGTTTTCATTGGGCTTGCGACTATTCGGGAACATGTACGCCGGTGAAATGATCTTCATTTTGATTGCCGTCATGTACAGCGCTGGTTTGCTGTTTGGTCTGTTCGGTGGTTTCTTGCAGATCGGTTGGGCGATATTCCATATCTTGGTTATTACGCTACAAGCATTTATTTTTATGGTTTTGACCGTCGTGTACCTGAGTATGGCTCACGAAGATCATTAATCTAAATTTTTAAACTTTTCTTTTAACTAACTTAACTTTTTAACTTAAAGCAGGAGAAAAAAATGGAACTAGTAATTATTGCAGCTGCAATTATGCTTGGTCTTGGTGCACTTGGTGCGGCAGTTGGTATGGGTCTACTTGGTGGACGTCTATTGGAAGGTACTGCGCGTCAGCCAGAACTTGGTCCAATGCTACAAGGTAAGATGTTCTTACTAGCTGGTTTGATCGATGCTGTGCCAATTATCGGTGTTGGTATCGCTATGTACTTGATTTTCGTTGTTGCTCCAGGCGTTGGTGCTTAATAGACACGTCTTTAGTTAGCTAAAAACGTAAACTAACAACGAAAGTGAGGTAATTAGTGTGAATATCAATTACACACTTATTGGACAAATGATTTTCTTCGCAGGCTTTGTGCTATTTTGCATGAAGTATGTTTGGCCACCAATCATTGGTGCAATGACAGAACGCGAAAAGAAAATATCCGACGGTTTAGCAGCGGCTGACAGAGCGTCTAAAGATCTTGAACTTGCACAGAAAAAAGCAGTTGAAGAGCTAAAAGAAGCGAAAGCACAAGCAGCTGAACTAATCGAGCAAGCGAACAAACGATCAAATCAAATTGTTGACGAAGCGAAAGAAACTGCTCGTCAAGAAGGTGACAGATTAATCACTGCTGCTAAAGCTGAAATTGAGCAAGAAAAGAATCGCGTGAAAGAAGAGCTTCGCGCTGAAGTATCTGCAATCGCAATTGCGGGCGCAGAAAAGATTCTTGGATCTTCAATCGATGCAAGCAAACATGGTGAGTTACTCGATCAGCTTGCCTCAGAAATTTAAGTTTTGAGAGTGGATGATGGCAGAATCAATTACGATTGCCCGACCCTACGCTAAAGCCGCTTTTCAGGCCGCGAAGGATAAGGAAGCTTTGACAGTTTGGTCAGACATGCTTGCTTATTCTTCTGCAGTAGCTATGGACGAGAACATGAGTGTTGTTCTAGACCACCCAGCATTGACAAGTGAGCAAAAAGCACAGCTTTTCATCGAATCATGTGGTGATAAGTTAAATGATGAAGGTAAAAACTTTATCGTTGTGTTGGCTGAAAATGACCGATTAGAGTTACTTTCAGAGATTGCTCAATTGTTTGAAGGTTTCAAAGCACAGCTAGAGATGTCAGTAGACGTCGATGTGGAGAGTGCTTTTGAACTGGGCGGTGAACAACAAGATAAGCTTGCACAAGTACTAAGTAAGAAACTAGATCGTAAAGTCGTTGTTACATCGACTGTAAATGAGTCGTTGATTGGTGGCGTAATTATCCGCACCAACGATCTAGTCATCGATGCTTCTGTCCGTGGCAAAATTGCAAAATTGGCCGAAGCGGTTAGTGCTTAGGTAGCAGATTCAGATTTGAGGATTTAACGCATGCAACAGCTAAACCCAGCTGAGATCAGCGAAATTATTAAGAAGCGCATCGAAACTCTCGATGTTTCTTCTGAAGCCCAAAATGAGGGCACTATCGTCAGTGTATCTGACGGTATCGTTCTAATTCACGGTCTTGCCGACGTAATGTATGGTGAGATGGTAGAGTTTGAAACCGGCGTATACGGTATGGCGCTTAACCTAGAGCGTGATTCTGTAGGTGTCGTTGTCCTAGGTGACCCTAAAGGTCTTGCCGAAGGTCAGAAAGCAAAATGTACGGGTCGTATCCTAGAAGTACCAATCGGTGAAGCAATGCTTGGCCGTGTTGTTGATGCACTAGGTAACCCAATTGATGGTAAAGGTCCTATCGAGACTACGCTAACTGCACCTTTAGAAAAAGTTGCACCAGGTGTAATCGCACGTCAATCAGTTGATGAGCCAGTACAAACTGGTTTGAAAGCGATTGACTCAATGGTACCTATCGGCCGTGGCCAGCGTGAGTTGATCATCGGTGACCGTCAGACTGGTAAGACTGCAATCGCTATCGATGCAATCATTAACCAGAAGAACACAGGTGTTAAGTGTATCTATGTAGCAGTTGGTCAGAAGCAATCTTCTATCGCTGCGGTTGTACGTAAACTTGAAGAGCATGACGCAATGGATCACACGATCATTGTTGCGGCAGGTGCAGCTGATCCAGCAGCAATGTTGTTCTTAGCGCCATACGGCGGTACAACAATGGGTGAATACTTCCGTGACCGCGGTGAAGACGCATTGATCGTATTTGATGATTTGACCAAGCAAGCTTGGGCATACCGTCAGATTTCATTGCTACTACGTCGTCCACCAGGTCGTGAAGCATATCCAGGTGACGTATTCTACTTGCACTCACGTCTACTAGAGCGTGCATCACGTGTAAACGCTGATTACGTTGAGCAGTTCACCAATGGTGAAGTTAAGGGCCAAACTGGTTCATTGACAGCTCTACCGATCATCGAAACACAAGGTGGTGACGTATCTGCATTCGTACCAACTAACGTAATTTCGATTACAGATGGTCAGATCTTCCTTGAGACCAACCTATTTAACTCTGGTATTCGTCCTGCAATGAACGCAGGTATTTCGGTATCACGAGTTGGTGGTGCAGCTCAGACTAAGATCATCAAGAAGTTAGGTGGTAGCGTACGTTTGGCTTTGGCTCAGTATCGTGAATTGGCAGCATTTGCTCAGTTCGCATCAGACCTTGATGATGCAACACGTAAGCAGCTAGAGCACGGTCAGCGTGTGACAGAGCTTATGAAGCAAAAGCAGTACAGCCCACAAAGCGTTGCTGAAATGGGTATCGTTCTTTATGCCGCTAATGAAGGCTTCTTGGATGATGTGCCAGTAAACAAAGTTGTTGATTTTGAAGATGCAATGTTGTCTTACATGAGTGCTGAACATTCAGCATTACTCGATAAGATTAACGAAAAAGGCGATTACAACAATGATATCGCTGACGGCATTAAATCAGCTCTTGAGCAATTTAAGTCGACGCAAACTTGGTAAGCCGATTGTTGAGTACTGGAGATCTATGAATACTGCAGTACTCGACTGTCATTTATACCTCAAAGTGAACAAGACTTTAAAGGCGATATAAAATGGCCGTTGGTAAAGAGATACGAAATCAGATTTCGAGCGTAAAAAGCACGCAGAAAATTACAAGCGCAATGGAAATGGTTGCCGCGAGTAAGATGCGTAAAGCTCAAGATCGTATGAGTTTGGGTAAGCCCTACTCAGAAAAAATTCGTTCGATTGTCAGTCACTTGGCAAATGCGAACACAGAATATAAGCACTTATATTTGCAAGAGCGCGAAGTTAAGCGTGTTGGCTATATCATCGTTTCTACAGACCGAGGTTTGTGTGGCGGTTTGAACGTCAACTTGTTCAAGAAAGTTGCTAAAGATATGAAAAACTACGCGGATAACGCAGTAGAAGTCGATCTTTGCGCGGTTGGACAAAAAGCAATTAGCTTCTTTAAAAGCTACGGCGGTAATGTCGTTGCTGCATTAAGTCACCTTGGTGACGCACCTGCAGCACATGAGCTGATCGGTTCTGTAAAGGTGATGTTGGATGCTTACGAAGAAGGCAAGATCGACCGCCTTTACGTGGTATACAACGAGTTTGTAAACACCATGACGCAGAGCCCTGAAGTAGTACAATTGTTACCGTTAGAAGCTGCTGAAGAAAGTGAAATGCAGCATCATTGGGATTATATTTACGAGCCTGAAGCGAAAGACTTACTAGATGGCTTGTTAACGCGTTACGTTGAATCGCAAGTTTATCAAGCGGTTGTTGAAAATGTAGCATGTGAGCAGGCAGCTCGAATGATCGCAATGAAATCTGCAACAGACAACGCGGGCGACATTATCAAGGAATTGCAGTTGGTTTATAACAAAGCGCGTCAAGCAGCGATTACTCAGGAAATTTCTGAGATCGTTAGTGGTGCAGCTGCGGTATAAGTAGTTCCTGGCAAATTTTGTGTATTTAAAGATTAAAAGTTAACGAGGATCCGGACATGAGTAGCGGAAATATCGTACAAATTATTGGAGCTGTAATCGACGTTGAATTCGCGCGCGAATCAGTTCCAAATGTATATGATGCGTTGCAGGTTGATGGTGTTGATACAACACTTGAAGTACAGCAGCAACTAGGTGATGGTATCGTACGTACTATCGCAATGGGTAGTACTGAAGGTCTAAAGCGTGGGCTGAATGTAGATAACACTGGCGCACCAATTTCTGTACCTGTTGGTCCAGAAACTTTGGGTCGTATCATGGACGTTCTAGGACGCCCAATCGACGAGCGTGGTGACATCGGTGAGCAAGAGCGTATGCCTATTCACCGTAAAGCACCTACTTACGCAGAGCAAGCAGCATCGGCTGAATTGCTAGAAACCGGTATCAAAGTAATCGACTTGGTTTGTCCATTCGCTAAGGGTGGTAAAGTTGGTCTATTCGGTGGTGCGGGCGTTGGTAAAACTGTAAACATGATGGAATTGATCAACAACATCGCACTGAAGCACTCTGGTCTTTCAGTATTCGCAGGTGTTGGTGAGCGTACTCGTGAGGGTAACGATTTCTATCACGAAATGCAGGAAGCTGGCGTTGTAAACCTAGAGACTCCAACAGACTCTAAGGTAGCGATGGTATACGGTCAGATGAACGAGCCACCAGGAAACAGGCTACGTGTTGCCTTGACTGGTTTGACAATGGCTGAGAAGTTCCGTGACGAGGGTAAAGACGTACTATTGTTCGTTGATAATATCTACCGTTACACACTGGCAGGTACTGAAGTATCAGCACTGCTAGGTCGTATGCCTTCAGCGGTAGGTTATCAGCCTACACTAGCTGAGGAAATGGGTGTTCTTCAGGAGCGTATTACATCTACTAAGACTGGTTCGATCACAT
>NZ_LWFE01000897.1:0-281 GCF_001635675.1 Oleiphilus sp. HI0061
TACGACACTTTTACCGTCCTGTGACCAGCTTGCCTCGGTATCAATACCTGAGTCGAATGTTAATCGCTCAGTGCGATCACGAGCCAAGTCATAACTATATAACTCGGCGTTGCCATCTTTCGACAAGGTCATTACCAGAGAGGAATCATCTGGCGACCACATAGGCGAGTCATTCAAGCCTTTAAACGAGGTCACCTTTCTTTGATTTCCTGAAATCACATGCTGAATGTAAATTGCTGGGCGACCAGAGTCATAAGACACGTAAGTCAGGTGCTGCCCAT
>NZ_LWFE01000898.1:0-415 GCF_001635675.1 Oleiphilus sp. HI0061
AATTGTTTACCTTGCCGATGAAACACTTACCTTTAGAGAGTCTGCGATCGAACAGGGCCAATACTGCTTCCAACTTCCTGAAGACGATGTCAGTCATATCAGGCATTGTGCAGTAGAAGCAATTCAACCTTCGTTAAGTGATCTCACTAAAGAATTCTACTATGAAGACTGCCCTTTCTGCTCTATTGAGTTCTTTGCTAACAATACGGGCGCTACCAACGGAGATGAAAATGATGGCTCGTCTTTTTCATTTTCCTGGAGTTTTCAAGGTGACGGCACAATATCCATTGTCTACGACCGTGCTTTGGGCAGTAACAAGTTCTTCTTTACTGAACAGGATAGCGAAAAAATTAGCTTCATTAGTTTAAACGATTATGCTGATGAGGCACCTTATATGGACTCCAACGTCCTCTTC
>NZ_LWFE01000899.1:0-500 GCF_001635675.1 Oleiphilus sp. HI0061
GCGTCATGCCTTCTAATAGGCCCTGCATCATATTAGTCGCTTTAGCTCTAGGCACACTTAGATGCTGATCACTATCTACAACGTCGACATAACCCAGATCCTGAATTACCTTGCCCGGCTTCCAAGATGAAGCCTCAACCACTAACGCCGCTTTACCCGGTTTCATAGGGTTATTATTAGTCATCGTATAGAAGCGCAGGTTCTCTCCTGCTTCATGATAGAAGACACCCTTACCATAATAAGGAATATCATGAACCAGACTGCATTCGAATATAGAGGAAGACAGGTACCACTGACTCTGATCCAGCTCTGCGCTATAGGTTTTGGCATGGGCAAGGCTTGATAAGCAAGCTAACACGACTCCTAACATTAAGCCTCTTACAAAAGTACTACCGCGCTTCAAATCGGACACCTCACAAATTCTCTTACCATAATAAATCGGATCAGCTCTTTTTGTAGCAAGCCCCTAATAAGGTATTTTCCGAGTCACATAAAAACTG
>NZ_LWFE01000900.1:0-279 GCF_001635675.1 Oleiphilus sp. HI0061
GCGATTGTTAGCGTGTGCATCAAGCAGGTAGCTGTTAATTAGGTCATTTAAGACTTTAATTGATGCTGAATCGGGGTACGCTATTCCAAGCTCATCACATATTGATGCCATAAGCTCACGTGCCGAGAGCTTCGGATTTATGATGAATGCTACGTCGGTATTTTTTGGAATCTGATTTAAAAAACAACGGCAAATTGTCGTCTTTCCTGTTCCAACTTCACCTGTAAGAACAACAAAACCGCCCTGCCCGGATACACCATATAAAAGATGAGCAAGCGC
>NZ_LWFE01000901.1:0-342 GCF_001635675.1 Oleiphilus sp. HI0061
GCAAACTGAAAAAACCTGGGATGTAGAAAATGGTTGGACACCGAAAAGTGGTGGCTTTACTCATAATATCGATGTTCACGAAGGTGTGCATAATGAGGGGAGTGCACCATTAGGTGATAGTAGCTCTAGAGGCTTCTCAGCATGGATGACTGAGAATATCGTAGATTTCCTCTGGCAAGCTTACTGGATAACAGGAAATACCGATGCGCCAGAAATGCTAAGACGCATCGCGTCTGCAGTTGAAAATTATGGCTTTACCTCGAATTACAATTCAGAGCTAGGACAGTATGTAAGGAAGGAGGGTTTTACCGGGTATAATAAAACTAAGAGCTGTAATACTAC
>NZ_LWFE01000902.1:0-568 GCF_001635675.1 Oleiphilus sp. HI0061
ACCAAGCCGACCCAGCATTCCGTAAAAGAAATGCGCTCTATCGGTATTCAGCCCGATATTCTGGTTTGTCGCTCTGATCACGAGATTGATGCATCATCTCGCCGCAAGATTGCTTTGTTTACCAACGTAGAAGAGCGCGCCGTTATCCCATTACAGGATGCAAACAGCATTTACCTGATTCCACGTATGCTGAATGAACATGGTTTGGATCAAATTGTCGTAGAACGATTTGGTCTGGAGTGTGATGAGGCCGATCTAACAGAGTGGGATTCAGTGGTTGAAGCTGAATCCAGTCCGGAAAACGAAGTAACCATTGCCATGGTAGGCAAGTACATGGAATTACTTGACGCTTATAAGTCTCTAATCGAGGCGCTTAAGCATGCAGGAATTCGTACGCGCACCAAGGTTAATATTGAGTATATTGATTCCGAGAGAATTATAGATGAAGGTACTGCCGTTCTAGAGTCAGTGGACGCAATTCTAGTGCCCGGTGGTTTTGGTAATCGTGGTGTTGAAGGTAAAATTCAGACAGTTAAGTTTGCGCGTGAAAACAAGGTTCCATATTTAG
>NZ_LWFE01000903.1:0-202 GCF_001635675.1 Oleiphilus sp. HI0061
GACGTCGACAATGGCTGTTTCCTCGTCGACGGAGAAAATTATTGGGGTCATAATATCGCCTACTTCTACTGGAAGTTTGGCCATGCCTTCAAAAATCATCATACGTAAGCGTCTTGCTTCGAGCTTCTCTTCTTCGCTGAGCTGTTCCTCATAAGAGCTATCAACAGAATTTAAGTGGAAGTCGGCAATATCTTTAAGTGTA
>NZ_LWFE01000904.1:0-7517 GCF_001635675.1 Oleiphilus sp. HI0061
TTATTTATTCTAACTGATTCTGTGTAACTCGGTATCATTAGAGTGATGGTTTTTGAAATTACTCTCAAATTGATCAATAAAATGATGGTGCCAGGCTTGGGTTGATAAGACGGATACAAGCGCTGTGTTGTCTTTTTGGCTAATTGCCTTACCTGATTTGATTTTTTTCAATAGTAGCGCCACTTTGTTTGGGTTGAAGTAATTGCTGTCTTTCAAAGAATTCTCGCTTAGTAAGCTTTCAACGTATTCGGGCGTACTGTCACTAAAAAAGGATGGTATGTTAGGTGCTCTATAAGGCTGTTTATAACGCTGGACAATAGTATTTGGCAAACGATTTTGCATCGCTTTTTTTAGAATGTACTTTTCGTTGAACGCTTTCATCTTGAGTTTTGGGTGCAATTGGCTGGCGAACTCAATCACATTGTGATCAAGAAAGGGGAAGCGACCTTCAACTGAGTTTTTCATTAACATTCTATCCCCTTGAGAGTTGAGCAAGTAACCTGCCATCAAGGTTTTACTCTCAAGGTATAAGGATTTATTGAACGGCTTCCATGAATCAAACCGATCTGGTAATGAGGCGATAAGTCTCTCCTCTGCATTAACATTTAATTCTGATGATAAGGCGTCACTATAGAAAATTTTTGCTTTTGAAGTTGATGCGATCCTTGGCAAATGTGAGAAAAGAGGATGGTTCGGTTGGTCTACACCTCCACCAAAAAAAGCTTTCAAGAAGGAGCCGGCTCGGTCACGAGACATATCTAAATAAGGATATAAGCGCTTGATTAATAAAGGGCGCCAGGATGAGTCAGGCTGGCGTGACCAGAACTCTCTAAGTTTGGCTTCTTTAAAAAGGTCATAACCACCGAATATTTCGTCCGCTCCTTCTCCTGTTAGTACTACCTTGTAGTTTTGCTGTCGAGCCAGGGCTGATAAGCGACCCATAGGGATGGGCGCTGTACGTACAATAGGGCTTTCAGTGTGCTTTATGCAGTCCAAGAAGTCATCCGCAATATTGCTGTACTTGCACTGTGTTGAAAAGTGACTGGTGTTTAAGTGTTCGACCATGGTTTTTTGGTGCTTGCTTTCATCCAGGTCAGCATCTTCGAAAGTGAGTGAAAAGGTGCTGAGGTCTCCGTGATCCAGGTGTTTGATGAGTGAAACCAGGATCGATGAATCTAAGCCGCCCGAAAGATAGGCTCCAACGGGGACGTCAGCCCTTAAACGAATGCGAACGGCTTCTTCTAGAAGTTCAGATACCTTCTGCGCTGCAATCTTTTCATCTACTATGTGTGGGGCGGTTCCAGATGAAAATGGATAATCCCAGTATTGGCGTCGCGTTAAGTTTCCTTTCTCAAAAACAACCTGCTCTCCTGGTTTAACCTCGTAGACATTCTCAAATGCTGTGTTAGGAGAGACAGGTGCCCAATAGCTAAGTATTTGGTCTAAAGAGTTTAGGTTTAGTTTTGGTGCTGAAGGAAGTGTACACAGTATGGCTTTAACTTCTGATGCAAAAGCGAGTGATTGTGCTTGCTGGCTATAAAATAGTGGAGATATACCTACCCGGTCACGAGTTAGAACGGCTCGTTGTTGTTTTTTATCCCAAAGTGCTATTGCGAACTGGCCGTTTAAGTGGTTAACAAAATCCAGGCCATATTCTTCGTAAAGGTGAACGATAACTTCGGTGTCGGTATGGGTATAAAATTGGTGGCCTTTAGCAATTAATACTTCTCGCAGTTCAGGGAAGTTGTATATCTCGCCGTTAAAACTAACCCATACTGATTTATCTTCATTATGAATAGGCTGCTCACCACCCTGAATATCGATGATGCTCAAACGCGTATGAACCAATAAGGCTTGGCTATCTAGATAGTAAGCTTGTCCGTCAGGGCCTCGATGGCGTAATTGTCCTGCCATTTGCTTGGCAAGTGCATAGCGATCTTTTTCAAACGGGGGGAGGCCAAACAAACCTGCTATTCCACACATAGGTTAACTCTCGATGTCGCTGCTTGAACTTATATCAGAATTTGATTGTATGTGTAACTGGATTATTGTATCCAGCATACCTTGAGTTGGCGTTAAGTTACTTTGACACTTCAGGTTGCATTCTTTCGAGAGAGCAACAAGTTGTGATTCATGGATATCAAGATAGGATTTTTTTAATTGTGCTATCTTGCTTGATCCTATTGAATTTGCAAATTGCGCTCCATGTTTATACCAGTAATATACTACTCGGTGCGTTCTTCCTGCTTTAGCAAGCGCGATACGAATTCTTACGTTTGGGTGTAGATCACTTGTCCATGCATAATCATTGATTAGCTGCCATCTGTTCTTATCAAATATTGTGTTCTGGCTATTGGCCATTTCTACATTACTATTGTTTAGGTAGGTGAGGATGTATAGGTCGAGCTGGTCTCCGAAGGCTCCGTATAAGCCTCGCGTTAAATTGGTTGGTTGTGGAAAGTGAGGTTTCCAGTTGGTCGCTCGAGTTGTATCGAGTGTTAGGCCATTTAGTGTTTTTGGTAGCTTAGGTTGGCTTACCTGGTATTCTCTATTTTCTGGTGGGCTAAGTGCTAGTTGGGAAATGATTAGTAAAACTGTGCAAGCTGTTAACGAGAGAATTTGTTGTTTCAATGGCTGCGATGTATCTTGTTTTACAGGTGACTCTTGTTCGCCTTCTGCATCGAAGTGGCGGTCGATGAAAAACCATGGAAGCATCACGGCACCGAACACAATCCACCCTAAAGTATCATGGTCTTCCATTAAAGGGTGGCTAACGCCCTCATAATAGGCGATGAGTAATAGAATGAAGACCCGAATCCAGTTTCCGATCATTGCAAGTGTTGCGGCAATCGCAAGGCTTATCAATGCATGACGAAAACGTCTTCTATTAAACGCTGAGGAAATCAATGCTAGTGACAAAGCCGTCATAAAATACTTTAACCCTGAACAGCCCCCAGCAACATGAACTACGCCGGTGGTGACGGTAAAGTAGTTTCCTTCAACAAGTACCGTTAGTGATAGTAGGGAGGCAAGGTAAGAAACAACTTTAACAGTCAGTGTTTGTAAGAAAGGGATTGCCAGGTACCAGAAAGGCATCGCCATTAAGACGACACTCCATGCAATGATAATATTACGAGTACTTGCAAAGCCTAGAACTATTGCGCTAAATAAGGGCAGCGATAAAGCAAGGCATAAAAAAAACAGTGTTTTTATATCCAGAGCTTGAGATAAAACAAACCCGGCGGTCAGAAGAATGACAGCAGGTAATAATAGATAGTTCGGTTGAACTTTGTTCGATCCAAGGTTCTTATATGAAAAATAGGCGCTTAAAGCGAGAAGGATATAGCCCATATCCAAATCGCCAGCAGTGGTCCAGTGAGTATGAAGTTGAACTAAACGGCTGGGGTAGAAAGTTCCTAGATAACATAGCAACAGGGCAAAAATTGCCGCTAACCACAGCACAGGCTGCCTAGCGATCCGTGTCATAACTTCATCCAAAGTGTAGCTGTACCGCAATGTACGTGAGTCGTTAACGGCTTAGTCGTTCGTTGCGGTAAACAGTTGTAAAACTGCTAAGGTTATTAAAATGCTTTGTAATGGTGTTAAGCTTAGCTGAAAAATAAGGTTAGTGAAAACTATATAAAAGTAACTAATAGTAACTTCGCGACCGATATTGCTCATATAAGACAACTTAAAACGACCTCAATTATGAAAAGCCCAAATATCCGCTGGCACGACCATCAAATCCAAAGAGAAGACCGTGCTAAGCAAAAACATCAAAAGCCCTGCATGATCTGGTTTACCGGCCTTAGTGGTGCAGGTAAGTCTAGTGTCGCGAATGCCTTAGATGCGATGCTCTACGAGAAAGGTAAGCATACCTACCTTTTAGACGGTGACAATGTTAGGCATGGATTGACGAAGGATCTGGGTTTTTCTGCTCAAGACCGAATTGAAAATATCAGACGAATTGGTGAGGTAGGAAAACTTTTTGTCGATGCGGGTTTGATTGTCCAGTCTGCGTTTATTTCTCCTTTTAATTCAGATCGACAAATGGTGAGAAAGCTCTTCCCTATAGGGGAGTTTATTGAGGTTTATATTTGTACTGATCTTAGTGTTTGTGAGCGGAGAGACCCGAAAGGTTTGTATAAAAAGGCGAGGGCTGGAGAGATTCGAAACTTTACGGGTATTGACTCTACATATGAAGCCCCCGAAGATCCTGAACTCGTGGTTGACGCGGGTGTTTTAAGTATAGAAGGTGCAGCAAAGGAAGTTTTTGATTACTTGGTTTTGCGTGGATATGTCTAGCAAACACTAGAATGGCTTGCTTTGAATATAGAGCTTAGCTACAGTGAAAATCTGGAATTTTAATCATAGGGTTTAAAGGATGAAGTTTAATAAAGTTGGGCGATTGTTCATATCTGCTGTATTAGTAAGTATGTTGATTGCCTGCGGAGAAACTGATCAGAAAGAGCTTAACGCGAATCATCTAGCGAGAGCTAAAGCTTATGCCGAGCAAGGTCAATATAAAGCCGCGACAATTGAATATAAAAATGCGGTGAAGAAGTCGGGTGGCGAAGCCTCTTCAATTGTTCAATATGCCGAGATGTTGATTAAATTAGGGCAATATGACGCGGCGCTTAGCTTATTGGAGCAGGTGAGTACCGACAAGGATGAAAGTTACTATGTCGCACTGGTTGAGTCTTATCAAGGTAAGCACAAGTACTTATCTGCTGAGCTTGTTCTGGATGAGCACTTAAGTGGCAATAGCGTTGAGCTTCAAATGCTTCGTGCGCATAACTTGTTAGGTTTGAACGAGCTTGAACAAGCAGTCAATGCCTATCAGAAAATTCTTAATGACGAGGCAGGGAATGACCTCGCTACCCTAGGAAAAGCAACTGCTTTAGTAAGATCTAACCAGGTAAAAGAATCGAAAGGCTTGCTTAATTCCATACCTAAGGGTGCCAAGGCTTTTAGTAAAGCAAGAATTCTATTGGCTGGTATTGCAATTGGTGAACAGAACCTGGAACAGGCCGAAGATATTCTGACCGATTTGCTTTCTACTATGGATAATACAGATATTATTGAGCCGGAAAAAGCCGTTGTATTAGAACGGCTATCTTATGTTTTGACTCGCCAAGGCCGTTCTAACGAAGCCTATATTTACACCAAACTGTTATCCGAAGCCTTCCCGGGTTCAAATGAAGTAAAAGAGAAATATCAGCTTGCGGTCGAGAAAATGCAAGCAGGCGAATTGGATGCGTCTAAAGCAACTTTGATCGAGATATTAAATGATTATCCCTCATACAAGCTAGCGACTCAGCTACTAGGTATTATTAGCTATTTGGAAGGAGATAATACCGCAGCCTCTAAATACCTTTCAGAAAGTGTTGATCCGGAAGTCGCAAATGAGATGACGCGTCACATTTATGCGGCGACGAATCTGAAAATGAATGAGCCAAAGAAAGTGCTAGAAATACTTGAGCCTACTATTGATCGCAGTAAGGCGCCCGAAACACTTGCATTGTATGGCTTAGCAGCAATATCTGATGGTCAGTACAAAAAGGGTGAGAATGCCCTTCTGAAAGCTTTGTCGTTTGATGAAAAGAATATTCGGGTTCGCCTTGCTTTGGCAGATTACTACCGTAGTGGCCCAGGAGCGAATAAAGGTAAAGAATGGCAACAGCTAGATCAATCATACAAGCTAGATAGTTCAGATCTTCAACTGTTAAGAAGCATTGTAAGTTTCCACTTGCGTCATGACGGAGCGAAGAAAGCTGAAGAATTTATCGCCAGTGCGTTGAAAGCTAAACCAAGAGATTATGCGACCAATTTAGTAGCCGGTTACTTCTCGCTGAATCAAAGGAATATATCCACAGCGTTAAAACGTTTTACTATGGCTGCAGAGGTAAACAAGGAAGGTGAAGGTTATCTAAATGCCTTGTTTGCGAAAGGAAAAGCTGAGATATCTTTAAGTAAAGGCGATTCAGCAAAGCAAACGTTTAATGAAATTATTCGGGTGTTCCCCGAAAGTGAGTTGGGTTATAAAGGTTTGCTATCTGTTTATCTTATCGAAGATCAAGGTGCCGAAGGACGTAGTAAATTAGAGTTCTTCGCAAATAGTAATGCTCAGCTAGCGCCATATTATGTACTGATTCAGGAGTCGATCTCACAGCAGAATGTATCGGATGCTAAAGCGTATCTTGAAAAAGCGAAAGCGGCTCACGGAGAAGATGGAAAAACCAAGCGTTTAGGTGATGGAATTAAGTATGTTGAAGCCTTAATTGCAATGCGTAAGAGCGATTTCGCTACGGCGCGTACCAAAGTCGCTGAGGTTCTAACGAGTGAACCGGATAATATGCGCTTATTGTCTTTTTTAGTTGATCTTGAGCTGAAGGCTGGACGTGTTAATGAGGCTGAGAAAGTACTTGGTCAAATAGAGGCTATTAATGATAGCCACCCTGTTGTGAACATATTGCGCGGTGATATTGCGCTATCCAAGAATGACTATTCAACAGCGCGTAAGCTATTGATGCAAAGCTGGGGAAATGCACCCGTAGATTCTACAGCTGAAAAACTATATCGAGTGCTAGGTGTTTTGGGTGATAAGCCTGCCCAAAACAAGTTCCTTCAAGATTGGTTGGTTAAGCTACCTAACAGTACCCCAGCGCTTATGTATCAGTCCTTAGCTTATCAGCAGCGGGGGCAACGTATAAAAGCGGTTGAAGGTTATGAAAAAGTTCTGAAAATTGCGCCCAATAACGTCATGGCTCTGAATAATCTAGGGTGGATCTATTTTGAGAAAAAAGATTCGAGGGCGTTAGAGCTGTTAGCTAAAGCTGTAGACTTAGCGCCGGAGAGTCCAGCCGTTCTTGATAGTTATGGTTGGGTACTCGTTGATAACGGGAAGGTTTCTGAAGGCTTACCTTATCTAGAGAAAGCACATAAGCTCGCTCCGGAAATGGAAGAAATTGAAGAGCATTTAAACGCTGCTCGAGCCAAGCAGTAACCCTTGAGAAAAAGCCTGCATGAAGCAGGCTTTTTTCTTACTCCTATGAGTGTAGCGAATAGGGCTATTGCTCGTGGGTATTAATTCCAAACTTTTCCGTCAGGTTATAGAGTGTCGGCCTAGTAATTCCGAGTAGTCTAGCTGCTTGCGCCATATTATTCTGTGCGGCATGAATAGCTTGTGTGATTGCCGTTTTTTCTGCTGCGTCTCTTATTTGGCGAAGATTAAGCGCCTCTTCAGTCGCACAAGCATCATTTGACAGCTCAAGGTCTGAGCTCGTGACAAGCTTATCATCAGCCATGATGACTGCCCGCTTTACTTTGTTAATAATTTCTCGAACATTACCTGGCCATTCATAGCTCTTTATTGCTCGCATCGCATCTTCGTTAAATGCTAATGTCGGACGGTTCATTTGTTGAGCGAAAGTTTTAAGCAAAGCTTGTGCAATGATAATCGCATCACCGTCACGCTCCCTGATGGGGGGGATATTGAGAGAAATTTCACTCACTCG
>NZ_LWFE01000905.1:0-670 GCF_001635675.1 Oleiphilus sp. HI0061
ACGAGAATTGACCCTCAGCTGGTTCTTTTGATAGCTGGTGATAAGTAAACTTAAAGCGATGGCATTCTTGCTGCAAGATGGTCATCGCATTCCATTCCATTATTACATTTACTTACCTAGTAAACTCAAACCGCATATACGAAGTACATTTCCGTTAAGCGCATTAGCATCGGGGCGGCTGAAAAAGCTCACTCCCTCTGCGATATCTAGCGGCAAGCCACCCTGTGATAATGCATTCATACGTCGCCCTAGTTCACGAGTCAATAAAGGGATTCGCTGGGTCATATCAGTTTCTATAAAGCCAGGTGCAATGGCGTTAATAGTTAGCCCCTGAAGGCCCTGGTCGGCGGTGTGTTGGCTCATCGCTTCAACATAAGAGGCTATTCCGGCTTTAGAGCAGGCGTAATTACTTTGTCCGAAGTTACCTGCAATCCCGGAAATAGAAGATATACAGATGATGCGTGCATTGTTAGCAAGTAGCTTCTTTTCTATTAGCGCACGATTGATATCCAGCACCCTGGACAAGTTGATGTTTATCACTTGATCCCAAAAGTGCTCTGGCATGTTAGCAATAGTCTTGTCGCGAGTAATGCCAGCGTTATGAACAATGATATCTATTACGCCGAGTTGCGCACCAGTAGTATTGCATATAGAGTCGACCGAGCTTTCT
>NZ_LWFE01000906.1:0-323 GCF_001635675.1 Oleiphilus sp. HI0061
AGTTTGGTACATCACTTTACCGCACACTGTTTCTAGCTTTAGTGGCATAAGCCGCTGACATCAAAGCTTGTTCAGTATGTAAAAACCCGAAAAAGGCTGGTCCATTGGGGGCTAATACTGTCCTTATTACATCAATATATAGGGGGCGTTTTGTTTTAGTATCCACTACATGTTGTTGTGTATGCGGGAAGTATAACACTATATTGTGGTGTGTGAAGTTTCTTTTCCGATTTTTTTATTGTGTAAATATCAAGGTGGTCGAGACTGGTTTGTCAATACTTTGGGGCGATAAAATATGAGGAAAAGGAAGGTGCTTGTATTTA
>NZ_LWFE01000907.1:0-270 GCF_001635675.1 Oleiphilus sp. HI0061
CCGGCTGACCCGACAATTTATCCAAAGCTAAGGCTTGATTGAGACCATCCTGACCGGGATCAGCCTTCAACGGCAGTAAGTTGCCTGGTCGTAAATCCATTCGAATGTAAGGCTCTGATGAATTCACGCCAGGTAAATCATCAGCACCGTTGATCACCTGAAAGTCCAGCTTCTTCATTCGAGACTGGCTTTCACGCAAAGGCCCCATCGGAAGTAAATATCCATTACCCAAGGCTCTTTGACCATCGTAAACACAAACTTCCACATCAC
>NZ_LWFE01000908.1:0-245 GCF_001635675.1 Oleiphilus sp. HI0061
TCATAAAAAAACGCAAGAAGTCGCCGAAGGAGTGTGGCGGGCATGTATTGGTCGCTTGGTTCGGGGAATTTATTCATAGTAATCGCATTAAGTTGGTGAATTGCGTGGAATATAACAGATTCTTGCTTTAGATGTCTTTTCTATAAAAGAATGCCTAAAGAAAATCTTTTTGCGGACGATAATAGCTATGAGGTCAACCGGATTTTAGAGGGTTTTGTATGAACGCATTAGATAACATTGACAAG
>NZ_LWFE01000909.1:0-350 GCF_001635675.1 Oleiphilus sp. HI0061
AACGATTAGCCATATGGGAAGATGATCACTGTGTGATATCAGCTGTAAGATGATAACTAATAGCAAGGCGCCAACCGGCTGCGCACGGACCGCAAATACGTTGCTCTGTCCGCTGATCACTGCTTTGTCATCACCTTCTCTTAAGTCTTTCTGCATTATCAAGCCACTAATATGATCACGTGCAAATTAATATAAGGCTAGCTGTTTAAGGCAGGCATAATAGTGCGCCTCACTTGAATCAGGTTCAATCACTATCACCGGTAACTCAAGACCAAAAGCTTGCTTAGCCTTGTACAGCCGAGTTATTTTCTCACACATAAACTGTAAGCGTTGCTCTTTTCCGTAGGGTT
>NZ_LWFE01000910.1:0-335 GCF_001635675.1 Oleiphilus sp. HI0061
AGCATTCTCGAGCTGACCATTTGATTTAATCGTATCCGTCTTTGACACATTATTGAGCATTTCAACAGCCTTGCTGCTATTTGTACGCGCTGTTTTGCCAATACCGATCGTTAATGCGGGAAGTACACCTGACTGCCTTAACTGCTGATTGCAATCTTTATATACTGCCGCCATTTTCGACAGTACATAGCGTTCAAATAGTTTAAGCACGATAAGCTTTGCTCGGATGCCAAAATCGAGACAGTCACATGCTTTTGCAAAGGCATCACATAGCTTATGCGGGGACGCGGGAAAGTCTTTAGAAAATACTTCACTCTCATCAAGTATAAAGGAAA
>NZ_LWFE01000911.1:0-329 GCF_001635675.1 Oleiphilus sp. HI0061
CCGGTCAAAAAGAAGATTCCCAAGCTGTATATGAGCTTTGCACGGTACCAGCCAAGCCTAAGCTTGAAAACACTGAGCGACAATAAGGAGCAGCGCAATCAGCAACTCCATAAAGAAGCCGAGATTGTTAGAGACAAAATGAAGAAAATGATCTCCCTGATCATCACAGAACGCCGACTGAATGACTTGGTTCATTAAGCCTCTTACATGAGTGATTCGATACAAGGCTTCCTTGTCACACGGCAATGGCGAGATACACCACAAGGCGTGCTGCTCAAGTATTGGTTTTATTAATGCAAAACAAAGTCAAACCATATTTGAATATAAAT
>NZ_LWFE01000912.1:0-267 GCF_001635675.1 Oleiphilus sp. HI0061
TTAATACGTTCAAGGAGAATTTCTTATTTGGTATACTAGCCTTTGGAAAAGGAATTGGTCATCATTCTGATATCGTAGATAAATTTGCACAATGGGGAGTGTTCTTGGGTGGTGCAGTTGTGTATCTCTTATGTTATTACCCTCTGTACTTAAAGCGAAAAATGAAATATTCTATTTCAATAGAATTAGGCGTGGTTCTGTTCGCTATGATTGCTATTGGAATGTTGAATACTATTACTATGGAAGTGAGTGTGCCTCTGGTTATGT
>NZ_LWFE01000913.1:0-594 GCF_001635675.1 Oleiphilus sp. HI0061
GCTATACCAGAGAGTACCCTGTCGAACAATATTGGCGCGACAATAGGTTAAACCCAATTCATGAAGGAACGAATGGTATCCAGGCCTTGGATTTAGTGGGTCGCAAGCTATGGCAGCGCAACAGTAAAGGACTTCAAGTTCTGGTCTCTAAGGTGAATTTAGACCTTTCTCGTGCTAAAGAATCCAGTGAAAGGCTTCAAGCGTGGGCGCAAACAATTGAAGAACATTTGTCACTAGTGCATAGGGTTACTATGCAATTAGGCGCTGACCTTCAGAAAGAATCTCCTGACTTGACCTTATCTAATGCCAGTTCTTACCTTTCGATGTTTGCTCGCGTGGTGGTGTCGTGGCTGTGGTTACGCCAGGCCTTAGCGGCAGAAAAGGGGATTGCCGAAACTGAGCCCGCAAACCATGAAGAGCTTTCGTTTTACCGTGGCAAACTCCAGGCTGCTCAATATTATATTAAATGGCAATTACCATTAGCTAAGCACGAAGCAGATCTACTTTTGGGGCGAGACGATACCTGTTTTGAAATGCAGCCAAACTGGTTCTAGACCTTGAGACATAAACCAAATTCGAAAGCGGAGGAAAAAG
>NZ_LWFE01000914.1:0-17060 GCF_001635675.1 Oleiphilus sp. HI0061
GAAGAATGATTGAAATAACGCAGCGGTAAGCCTACAACATGATAATCAACTGACTTAAGTAGAGTTTTCGCATCTGAATCTTTTAAATACAGCACTTCGACTTGCTTACCATCACCTTTCAAACGGTTCGCCAACTGAGTCATACTCTTTGGAGCACCACCTAAGCCCACTCCATGATGTATAAACAAAATTCTTTCAGATTTAGCTTGTTTCAAAAGTACTCCCGTGTACTCATCCGTAGGAAGTTAATTTGAGATAATGAGGTTTTCAATTAGATCACTTGCGACGGTATTGTCAAAGCTACTCTCAGCAACCCCTCTCGCATTAGAGCGCATTACATTCAACTGATTACCATTCAATCTCATAATGCGTGTCAAACCACTTAACATGCTATCAACCGACTCGTCAGCACAAACGATGCCTGTCTGTTCATCCTTTAAATATTCAGCTAAGTCGCTGGTATGATTTGCAATAACGGGTGTCCCTACCGAAAAGCTCTCTACAAACTTGGTAGGAAAGCCTGCGTTGGCATAGCGTTTATTTGGACGTAATAAAACACTAAAGTCAGCATTTCTTACAATATCTATCGCTTGGGCTTGAGGAACAACACCGTAGCACTTTAGGCACTCAGGTATCCGCTGAAGTCCTCTTTTTTGTAGTGCCGGAAAAGTCAGTAATTGTGCATTCGTAATGCCAGCAATATGGAGTAAGAATTTTTCACCGTTTTGGTCTAGTTGTAACAAAGCTTCCAGAACATTATCTAAAAAATCTTTATGGCCAGGGCTGCCAGTATAGCTAAGAGATATTTTTTCAGATTCACAAGACTTTAAACGAGCTTCTGTGCTTGATGTGTCAAGTGTTGGGGGGACTCTAACTGTGTTACACCCTTTAGATTGATAGTACTCATCCAGATAGCGGCTAATAGCAATGATATTACCGCATTTAGGGCTTAGCACATGCATCGCAAGTTCGATATTCCAATAATACGGATTTAGAATGCCATGCAACCTACTGGGAGGGTCGTACCACTCAACTGCGTCAAAAATTAAAGGGACGTTATTACGCCTACACCAAGGAAGTAACTTAAGAAAGTAAGGCGAGTAACCACTATATAAAATAATTGCATCAGGTTTTTCGTCTAACACATCTAGCCAAACAAGCGTTTTTTTACCTATCGTTAAGTAAGCCAAGTACTTCAGCAGCTTGGGGTAAGCTTCAGCCGTTCTTTCATTTAGAGAGTGAACCTCAATTCCTTCATAATCGAAAGAACTAGCCTCTTCACGGGGCTGCTGACCACTCGCAACCTTTACCTTATATCCATTGGCCTGTAGTGATTTAGATATACCCAGTATGCGTCTGGCTGCCGCCCCACCGTTAGGAAATGCAAATGGGCCGACATAGATGACCGTTTTTTGCTTAGTAATCACGCCAAACAACCCGATTTACATAATCAGTGTAACTTAAGATTATCCTCACTACTTTGTCTGAAACATTCGGCATACTGTAGTCATAAACCGGACGCAATAAGCGCTCTTCACCACCCGGTTGAGACTCAAGCACTTCCAAAGCTTGCATAACACGCTCAACGCCTAAACCAACCATCATCACAGAAGCTTCTTCAAACCCTTCTGGTCGCTCGTGAGCTTCTCTAATATTGAGAGCAGGAAAATTTAGAATGGACGATTCTTCGGTAATAGTTCCACTGTCAGACAACACCACCTTGGCACTTTTTTGGAGTTTATTATAATCATGGAAACCTAAAGGTTTCTGAAGCTGGACAAGCTCATGAAACTCAATTCCTTGCTCTTCAATGCGTTTTCGCGTACGCGGGTGGGTAGAAATAAAGACTGGCAACTGGTAGGTTTGTGCGACGGTATTCAAAGTCTCAGCTAATGCACGTAACTGCTTTGGCGTATCAACGTTTTCTTCTCTATGAGCACTCACTAGAAAATATTTCTCGGCTTCTAAGCCAAAACGCTCGAGTACATCTGCCTCGTCAATTTGATCCATGTAATGGTTCAACACTTCATACATTGGGCTGCCAGTTTTGATGACTCGATCAGCAGGTATGCCTTCAGAAAGTAAGTAGTCTCGAGCGATCGTGCTATAAGTTAGATTAATGTCTGAGATATGATCAACAATTTTGCGGTTCGTCTCCTCTGGTACGCGCTGATCAAAACATCGATTCCCCGCTTCCATGTGAAATATCGGAATCTTACGGCGTTTGGCAGGCAAAGACGCTAAACATGAATTGGTGTCCCCTAAGATAAGAATCGCTTCTGGCTGAACTTGCCCCAACACCTCATCTACCTTGATGATTACCTGACCAATTGTTTCTGCGGCATTCTTTCCTGCCGCATTTAAAAAGTAGTCAGGCTTTCTAACACCCAGGTCATCAAAAAACACTTCATTCAACTCATAGTCATAGTTTTGACCAGTATGAACAAAGATATGCTCACAGTAAGCGTCAAGCTTTGCCAAAACTCTGGACAAACGAATGATTTCTGGTCGTGTACCGACTACCGTAACTATCTTTAGCTTTTTCACCATCAATACCTATACCTTGTAACCAATCGTGTCGGGCAGGTCTCTATTAAATATCTCATTTGCCCATAGCATGACATACATTTCGTCATCGCCAATATTCGTAATGTTGTGAGACCAACCAGGCACTGTTTCTACCACTTCTGGGTGCTCTCCTGAGGTTTCAATAGTAAAGGTCTCACCTGTCACAATATGCTTGAACCCAAATTGGGCACGTCCCTTCAACACGAGAAATTTTTCGTTTTTGGTGTGGTGATAATGCTCGCCTCGAGTGATGCCGGGGTGAGCAGAAAAAAACGAGAACTGACCTGAATCCTTGGTTTTTAGCATTTCTACAAAGACCCCTCTTGGGTCTTCATGCTTCACCAGTTCGTAAGAAAACTGTTGCGGAGTATAGTAGCTTATGTACGTTGAATAGAGCGCTCGCACAAACCCTGTACCGACGGGTTCTGCCACGCCTGTCTGACGCATATTTTTAAACTGTATTAATTGTTCAGCCAACTGCCCTACGCTTGTTTCGTAAACTGGCTTTATTTCTGGAAGGCGGTATTCGCTTCTATGCTCTGACTTGATGGTATCAATAAAGCCATTAACTACGTCGTCAATGTATACCAAACTAACTGGAGACTCAGGGTTATCAACACGAATTGGAATATCATTTGCAATATTATGGCAAAAAGTTGACACCACTGAGTTATAGTTGGGTCTGGACCATTTGCCAAACACATTAGGCAAGCGATAATTGTAAATAGGGTTTCCCGCTGACTCTAGCAAACCTTGGAGAGACTTCTCGGCGCTCAACTTACTTTGCCCGTATGGATTATCCCTCTCTGCTTGAATAGAGGATGAAAACAGTACAGGCGCGTTGTTGCCACACTCTTTGAGTGTGTTCGCGATCAGCTCAGTTAAGCCAGCATTGCCAGTGCTAAATTCTGATTCATCTTTGGGTCTGTTAACCCCTGCTAGATGGACAACAAAATCCACTTCATTTAAGTGCGCAGTTAATTCGTCGACGGTATTCTCTTTTGAATAAGTAACATACTCAATACCTTCTTCTTTGCAACGCACTTGTAGGTTTTTACCAATAAACCCTTCTGAACCCGTAATTAATATTTTCATAATATCGAATTTAACTTGTCTAGTCCTGAATATTCAGTTGCTCTCTCACTTCCTTAAGAGATAACAAAACTTCTTTAACTTGCGAGACGTCAAGGCGCTCGGTGTTATGAGAGTGGTAATCATCAAGACTAGACTCTTCTTCATTCCCTTCAGTGAAGTATTTTTCATAGTTGAGGTCACGATCATCCATTGAAACCCTGAAGTAATCGCCCAAATCTTCTGCTCGCGATAACTCTTCGACTGAAGCGAGTGTCTCGTATAGTTTTTCGCCATGCCGAGTGCCGATCACTTTAATATCAACCTTGGAATCAAAAAGTTCCATCAAGGCAATTGCCAGATCATCAACTGTACATGCAGGTGCTTTCTTAATAAAAATATCACCCTGCCGTCCATGAGAAAACGCATAATCAACCAAGCCTACCGCTTCACTCAGGGCCATTAGAAATCTTGTCATGGCCCCGTCTGTAATTGTGATAGGTTTTCCAGCTTTGATCTGCTCAATAAAGCGAGGAATAACGGAGCCACGAGAGTACATCACGTTTCCGTAACGAACGCAGGTAATCGTAGTATCAGATGAGGTGCGGGCGTAAGACTGTGCTACTTTTTCCATCATCGCCTTACTCATACCCATCGCATTTACTGGGTACACGGCTTTATCGGTGCTTAGACATACCACTTTGCTAACTTTATTAGCAATTGCTGCTTTAATTACATTATCACTACCTGTGATATTCGTCATGACAGCTTGCATCGGAAAGAATTCACACGATGGAACCTGTTTAAGGGCCGCTGCATGAAAAACGTAGTCGACTGTATTTAACGCATTATAAACTGAGTCATAATCGCGCACATCGCCAATATAAAACTTCACACGCGCATCATTCATGTATTCGGTGCGCATTAAATCCTGCTTTGCTTCGTCTCGGCTAAACACTCTTACTTCTTTACAATCTTGCTTAAGCAAATAATTGGTAACCGTTTTACCAAAAGAGCCTGTACCGCCCGTGACTAGAAACGTTTTGTTCTTATACATCAAATATCCTTTGCTGATCTCTTGTTAGTGCCTATTTTGATAGTGCTCAATCAGCGTCTAAAAAGGGTTATACCCGTTATCTACATAACGCACTCTGTTCCAATGTTTGAAGTTTTTGTATGCAGTATGTACAGACTTAAAATGCTGCCACGTCAACTGCCCCTTCATCATCAAAAAAAGTATCTTTAACAATTTTCTTTTTGGCCAGTAGTTACAAAACCTCTTAGCGTCTTCTTCACTTAAATGCAGAACCGCCAATTTCAAGGTTGCCATTGTTGTCCAGTATTCTATTCGCGGGGACGCTTTATCTCCACCACACGTTGATACGCCACCCTTATGCCAAAGACTCGCTTTTGGCGTGTATATCAATTTGTAGCCCGATTTGAGAGCGCGAAATGCATAGTCATTTTGCTCTCCATAAAGAAAAAAGTACTCTGAGTAGCCGCCATTTTTTATATATAGGTCTTTATGGAATAGCCAGAAAATATCATCAAGCATGCCCATTTCCATCTCTTTTTCATACTGGCCGACATCTTTCTCGCGCTTGCCTTTAACTAACGACACCTGATTCAAACCATTATTCGGGTCTTTTGCTTGCCCAACATATTGAAGCGAGTCATTTTCACCGTAGTTGTATACTTTCCCCGACACTATCGCTAAATCATTATGACGCTTCGCGCAATCGACTAACTCAGTAATTGACTGATTTGCAATCAAGGTGTCGTTATTCATTATTAAGAAATAATCAGCAGCTGCCTTTTTTCCCTCTTTTAACCCGTAATTAATACCGCCCACATAACCAAGGTTTTCAGGCAAGGGATGAAAAAGAAGTTTATCGCTTTCTGGTAGATTCTCTTCGAGCTTTTGTCGAACGTCATCTCTGGAACCATTATCTATTAAGCAAATTTGGAAATTTTCATAATCAGACTCCAACAAGGAGTTAATACAATCTACTGTGTACTGGTCTTGATTGAAATTCACAACAACCACAAATACTTTGCTTTGACCTTGATCCATCATTATCTTCTTTAGAGACCCTGTATACTTAATCTAGAAACTTATTTCTACGATACTATCTCTAGCAACGCATTAGATACTATTTGTACATCCGCTTTGGACAATCCCATATGCATTGGCAGTGATATAATTTCGTTACTAGCTTGACGCGCCTTAGGGCACAGGTCACCTGACTGCGCATACGGTTTATACTCAGTATTGTCTGCGTAGTGAACGCCTGGATAAATATCTCGTTCGTTTAACGCTGCCAAGACTTGGTCTCGATTCTCTACCCTTACCTGAAGCAGGTGATGAGAGGACTCGCTATTCGGAGCATCAGGGACAACATTAACCCCCTCCTGATCACTTAGATACTCCTTATACCAAGTCGCCAGTTGTCTTCTGTACGCATTGTCTCGATCTAGGTACTTCAGAGCAACCAGCGCTAAGCCTGCCATTATGGAATTACCATGGTACTTATAGCCAACATCCTGAACATCATAACGCCACTTATATGCACCTTTATTGGATGAACGAGCAAAAGTATCTTTATCAATACCTAACCAAGACAATTTACGAGCTTTCTGGTCGTACTTTTCTTCCTTAAAACAGATCATTCCTGAATCTGCAGTTGGCATATTTTTAACTGCTTGAAAGCTAAATACTGTTACGTCAGCATCAAAACCTACATGCTTACCTCTTAATCGAGAACCCGCCATATGCGCAGCATCAAGCACTAGCTTCAAATTATTTTCTTTACAGATTTGCTTTACCTCTTCGTAACGCCCGACGTTACCGCCGATACCAACAAAGATTACCGCTCGTGTTTTAGGCGTAATTTGCTTACGAACACTCTCAGGGTCAAGGCACAGATATTCATCAACGTCTGCAAATACAGGTTTCATGTTACAGTATTTGATCGCGTGGTTAGTCGACACAAAGGTCAATGGCGTAGATATCACTTCATCCTCATCATCCCACCCAAGGTCGGTTTTCATGACCTCTAACGCTAAATGCAAACCGACTGTCGCTGAAGATAGAAAGTGGGCATTTGGCAACGCTGTGTACTCTTTCCAGCGCTCTTCAATTTCGTTGGTTTTAAAACCTAGACCTGTCCACCCTTTTTCTAAACACTCGCGAACCTCTTCCAAGCACTCATCGACTCGAAAGTTTGGGGTAAATAACTGAATTGCCATATCTTTTCCTCTGAAACACCGCCACATTAATCAGGCGCTGCTACTATCCAAACTCTTGTTAAATAAACTCTACTACCGAAAAAACAACAAATGAAACCTAGTTATAAATACTATCTTCGAGTCGCTGAAGGGTAATGCCTTATCAACACAAAGACACAAGCCAATATAAAGCCGAAAAACGTTCCCATAATTGCGATCAACGCTCTTTTTGGCCTAATACGCTGCTCAGGTACTTTTGCTTCAGAAATTGTTTTAAATACATATTCCTCGCTAACCTCAGCTAGCATAAGCTTCTTAGTTTGCTCTTCAATCAGTTCATAAAATATACTGCGCATTTCCGCGATGGTGGTCCTGTTAATCTGATGCTTTAAGTATTCTATACTTTTCTTTGCATCTTCATGATCGCGCAATTTCATATAGCTGTTTATTTCTTTAACAAGCAAGTCTACCCATTTTTTTGCAACATCTGGAGAGTAATGCTCGGCTTCAATTCTAACTATTCCGGTCTTGTTATCTTGGCTCACGAAAATTCTATTTGAAAGCGCTGCGTAAAGCTCCCAGCTAGTAGGTTCATCAGATAGATTCGCATCGAGTTTAGACCGTATCCATTCTTCGTTTTCAAGGTCATAGAGTTCTGGGTCGATAACTAGCTTTCTAGTAGACTTCTTCCAATCGGTAGCAGCAAACACTTCTACTTCCAAACCGTATGTAGAAATAAAGCGTTCTGCAAAACCCCAGGTTTGCATCACTTCAATAGCGGTTACAGATTTGCTAACACCACTACTGCCCCCGATGCTCAGCCCTGCTAGAGATGCCAAACCGCCAAACTGGCCAGCTAATCTGGAGAGTCCGCCACTATTCCCACCACTTGAGACAGGGACCAACACTGCCGAAGCACGATATTCATTTTTGACATTTAAAGCATATAAAACTGAGCCAACCGCAAATAACAGTGTAATCAATATTACCGGCAACTTTTTCTGAAATAAAACTCTAAACAGGACTCGTAAATCAATCTGTTCTTCCATTTTCGGTCCAGTTTGATCATATTCTTTATTATCCATTTCCACTTAAGACACCTGAGCTGTATTATCTTCTTTTAGTGAATAAGCAGGAATTACTGCGTTAGAACACAAATATTGAACAATCTTATCAACACATACATCTACGGAGGTCGTCGCTGTATCAACTACAATTTCAGGTTTCTCGGGGTTTTCGTAATCTGAGCTTATACCGGTAAAGTTTTTGATTTCACCGGTTCTTGCTTTTTTATACAAACCTTTAGGGTCACGGTCTTCACATACATCCAACGGAGTGTTAACAAATACTTCGATAAACTCTCCGGGACAAAACATATCACGAACCATGCGTCGTTCACTTCGAAATGGAGAAATAAACGCACTCAAAGTAATTATTCCCGCGTCAACAAACAACCCAGAAACTTCTCCAACTCTCCGAATATTTTCCACTCTGTCTTCATCAGAAAAGCCCAAGTCTTTATTTAAGCCGTGACGAACATTATCTCCATCAAGCAGATAAGTATGGTAGCCATTATCATGAAGCCATCGATCAAGGGCATTTGCCACAGTAGACTTACCGGCCCCACTCAGACCTGTAAACCAAATTAAACAAGGTTTTTGTTTCTTTAATTCAGAGCGTTCATCTTTTGCTACCGCCTGATCGTGCCATACAACATTATTTCCAGACATTTATAAACTCCCAACAGCCGCAGCACCCAACGCAATCTGATAGAAAATCTGACTCATATCACGCCACAAAACAACTTGGTCAATTTTATCCGCATCAAGCGGCACAACCACAGTATCGCCCGGCGCTAGTTGAGAATCATTACTTGCAAACCAACTAGACGAGCCAGGCATCTGAACCCCGCCATTAGCCTTAATGATGTAAATTCGTTCATCATCGGCTTTATCCGTTAAGCCACCGCTGCGCTCGATATAATCCCAATAATCTAGCTCCTGTTCGAATAGTTGAGATACTGGAAGCTGAACTTCACCAATAACTGTCACTGAGCTCTTTTTCTCGGGGATGAATAGCTCATCTCCGTCCTTAAGAGATATTGAGTAAGCTTCTTGCCCAGTGATGACCTTGTCTAAGTCAATAACTAAACGACCTAAGGCAGGAGTAGTCTTGAGTTTATCCAATAAACCCTGCGCTTCACCTAAACCCTGAGTTTTACTTGCATCAAGCGTTGTTTGATTTGCTGCAACCACTTCGGCTTTGGCTATATCAGCCTCTAATCTTGCTTGCATTTCTCTTAGCTGCTGCGCCTGCTGAGTCTTTAAGTCTTCTCTCGTAAACATTGCTCCAGGCGCATAAGCATATTCAGTTAAGCCGCCAGCACGTTCAATTACATCTGCTAAAGTGTCGTTTTTATGGAAGGGATAAACACCAGGGAACTTCACTTCACCGCGTAAGGTAATTTGCTTAGTCTCTGCCCACTCTGGAATTGCTTTAACGGTTAGTACGTCTCTTGCCTGAAGCTTACTTGATATGGCGGTCGCATCAGAAAGTTGAATAATGCTTCTATCTTGTATTCTATCTTGCTGTTCGTTAATGGTTGTTCTGTTTAGCTCTGCGCTTGAAAGGTAGGCCTTTTCTGTCAGGCCGCCAGAGGCAGAAAGTAAGTTCTCGACAGTCATATTTTCAACCAAGGGGTAAACGCCTGGATAGCGAACGTTGCCACCGATCGACACTTCTTTTGAAGGGTTAGAAATACTTGCTTGCTGACGAAGTTCTTTGATTAATTCAGCAACTTCTTCAGAACGATCGCCATATAGACCAAAGAACACCAGCTGATCTAGGTCTTGTAGTACTGGGTCTGCTTCGCTTTGCTTAGATTTCAATGAATCTGTGACACTGAAAGCGTGAACACTTAAGGTTCGCTCTGGTTTTGAATAGCGTTTAATTAACGCATAATTTAGGTCTGGCTCCGGCTTTAAGTATTCTATACTTTGAATGATATCACTCACTCGTAAACCGGGCGTCCAACGGCGCGTTTCGGCACGCTCTACATGGCCAGCCACTTTAATGACATTTTCTACCTTCGGCAGAATTTTAGGCAAGGTAATCTGGTCGCCATTTTTTAAAGTACGGTTTATATCAGCACTTAATGATAAGTCTAGATTCAGAAACTCACGTTCATTTTGTTCGTTAACCCGTTCAAGCGTTGCACCTTGAGGGTAAGCAGAAGCCAACATGCCACCGGAATATGACAGAAGATCAGAAACGGAGCCGCTTCCTTTAAGCTCATAATATGCTGGGCGTTTAATTTGGCCCTTTATTGCTACTTGAGGGCCAACAGCGGGAATAAATACCACATCACCAGATTTGAGCTGGGCATCACCAGAGGTATCACCTTTTAGCAGTAGGTCATATACGTCGAGCGATTGAATAAGCTTACCTTTGCGTTTTAACTGAATATTACGCAGTGAACCCAACTCTGAAACACCACCACTCAGCACTAGCGCATTGGTCATGGTTGAGAGGGAGCTAATCACATAGGAACCCGGCACACGAGCTTCACCCAAAACAAAGACCCGAATCGAACGTAAACTTCCCATCGAAACACTGGCTTTAACACCAATCATTTTTTGATCAATAGTCTTTTTGATTTTTTCTTTGGCTTCAGAGAAGTCTAGGCCAGCTAAACTCATTGGCCCTAAGTCAGGGATATAAACTTGCCCTTCCTGATCAACAACCAACTCGAAAAATTGACTTTCTTTACCATAGAGATTCACTTTTAGTGAGTCACCCGGGCCTAATACATAATCAGATGAAACAGGTACATCAGTTATGGGTGCAAAGGTCGTTGGCTGGCCGGCGAATAGGTCGTAGCCGAAAGCGGGTAGCTTGCCTTCTTCCATTTCAGCATTGGTGTCAATTTCACCGCCCACAGACTCAGCTACTTGTCGCTGAGCCACCGGCATGACGCTGTTAGTTTGCGCTACCTCAGGTGCTTGTGCAGCATTTACATTGGGAATATCCATACCAAACTGCTTGGCTAAACGAGCCTGCTCAGCTGCAGGTAGACCCTTAAACTGTTCGAGCTGCGCCGGTGTAGGCTGTAGGGCAATAGATTGAAGCGAGAATAAAGCTGCTATTACAAAAAGAAATGCACGCCCAGTGAGCCTTAGGCGAGAGAGTGTATCGATCATTCCTGATTCCATCATTATTAGAGAGTACTTCACTGTGATGACCATGCATGACGATCATCTTAATGGGCGCTAATTTAGCATTTAAAGGAGGGGCTTACTAGTTGGTGGAGTGGTCTATTTTAACATTTGTTTACATTATTTGATGTTTGTCATTCCTTGGAACCCTAAGAAATAAACATTTGAACCACCGAGGACACCGAGCGCTTCGCTACACAGAGGAAGAGATTGAGACACATCTAAAGAAAGCTATTATCTTTTCTCGGTGCAGGCCACAGGCCGCTCTGTGTTCTCGGTGGTGAATCAGCTTTTATGTCTTAATCTTTAAGGGATAAACCGATGAACCACCGAGGACACCGGGCGCTTCGCTGCACAGAGGAAGGGATTGAGACACATCTAAATGAAAGCTTTAATCTTTTCTCTGTGTAGGCCGTAGGCCGCTCTGTGCCCTCTGTGGTGAACCGTCTTTTATGTTTTGATCTTTAAGAAACAAACACTTGAACCACCGAGGACACCGAGCGCTTCGCTGCACAGAGGAAGAGATTGAGACACATCTAAATGAAAGCTTTTATCTTTTCTCGGTGTAGGCCGTAGGCCGCTCTGTGCCCTCTGTGGTGAACCGTCTTTTATGTTTTGATCTTTAAGGGCAGCTTCTCACTACTCCGAAATAACTTCTGCACTAAAAACTTCGAAATCTGACAAGTGCTTTTCAATTACTGAAATCACAATATCTAAATCGAGCGCTTGGTAATCATGCACTGCTATATTTCTTAAGCCAACCATTCGCTTCATCGCGCCAGAGATGTCGACCGTAATCAATTTTGCCCCTGCTAGAATATCGAAACTATCACGTGCCGACTGAGGTATTCCCAGCCGGTGCACGCGAATTAGATAATTAGCTATATCAATTGAGGCCTCACACGCTCTTTGAATATTCAATAAAACAGAATCTTGTTTGGTGTAATTTTGTTTGAATTCTGCCTCGCTAGTAAATTCCTCGCGAACTCGCTGCAAACACCGTTTTATTGTTGCGAGCTTATTCAGTATGACATCATCCATGCTTCAGTCCTTTAAGCTGAGCGACAAAGTCAGTCATAATGTCTTCACGCCCCTCTTGTAAACGGCCATACATGCTGAGAACACGTGTTTCGAAAGGCATCGCAGCGTCACAAGCATCATATAGCAACTGACCTCGCTCTATAATTTGCGTATTCAAAACCGTGGTCGATTGAAGCAAGTCAATCAAATCAACTTCTGCACAACAGGTATTTGCCAGGAGCTCTTTAAGCTCCCATAAGGTAGATACGGGTATTTTTTTCTCTGCCATGACTGCGATATCCCAGTCACTCGAAGGTCGAGCTTCATTAGTAGCTCTTGAGCCAAAGAGGTAAATCAATTTAACACTTGGTAGATGTTGTTTTATTAGAGAAACCAGCTCGGAGTTTTCCATATCGCTTAAACCGTTTCAGTGGCTTTGTCATTTTATGATCTAGATAATAGACAGAATAACACGAGTGATAGGATCTTGCTTATGACGGCTTTGATATTTTTATTTCTCTGTGTAGGCCGCAGGCCTTTCTGTGCACTCTGTGGTGAACCTGCTTTTGTGTTTTGATCTTTAAGGGATAAACATTTGAACCACAGAGGACACCGGGCGCTTCGCTGCACAGAGGAAGGAATTGAGACACATCTAAAAAAAGCTTTTTATCTTTTCTCTGTGTAGGCCGCAGGCCGCTCTGTGTTCTCGGTGGTGAATCGTCTTTTGTGTTTTGATCTTTAAGGGATAAACCGATGAACCACAGAGGACACCGGGCGCTTCGCTGCACAGAGGAAGGAATTGAGACACTTCTAAATGAAAGCTTTAATCTTTTCTCTGTGTAGGCCGCAGGCCTCTCTGTGCTCTCGGTGGTGAACCGTCTTTTGTGTTTTGATCTTTAAGGGATATAACATTTGAACCACAGAGGACACCGAGCGCTTCGCTGCACAGAGGAAAAGATTGAGACACACTATAAATTTTTTTACCTTTTCTCTGTGCAGGCCGCTGGCCGCTCTGTGTTCTCGGTGGTGAATCGTCTTTTGTGTTTTGATCTTTAAGGGATAAACATTTGAACCACAGAGGACACCGGGCGCTGCGCTGCACAGAGGAAGGGATTGAGACACATCTAAAAAAAGCTTTTTATCTTTTCTCTGTGCAGGCCGCTGGCCGCTCTGTGTTCTCGGTGGTGAATCGTCTTTTGTGTTTTGATCTTTAACGGATAAACATTTGAACCACAGAGGACACCGGGCGCTTCACTGCACAGAGGAAGGAATTGAGACACATCTAAAAAAAGCTTTTTGTCTTTTCTCTGTGAAGGCCTTGGCCGCTCTGTGTTCTCGGTGGTGAATCGTCTTTTATGTTTTGATCTTAAAGGGACAAACATTTGAACCACCGAGGACACCGAGCGCTGCGCTGCACAGAGGAAGGGATTGAGACACTTCTAAATGAAAGCTTTTATCTTTTCTCTGTGTAGGCCGCAGGCCGCTCTGCGTCCTCGGTGGTGAACCGTCTTTTGTGTTTTGATCTTTAAGGGATATAACATTTGAACCACAGAGGACACCGAGCGCTTCGCTGCACAGAGGAAAAGATTGAGACACACTATAAAATTTTTTACCTTTTCTCTGTGCAGGCCGCAGGCCGCTCTGTGCTCTCGGTGGTAAATCGTCTTTTGTGTTTTGATCTTTAAGGAATAAACATTTGAACCACAGAGGACACCGGGCGCTTCGCTGCACCGAGGAAGGGATTGAGACACTTCTAAAAAAAGCTTTTTATCTTTTCTCTGTGTAGGCCGCAGGCCGCTCTGTGTTCTCGGTGGTAAATCATCTTTTATGTTTTGATCTTTAAGGGATAAACCGATAAACCACAGAGGACACCGGGCGCTTCGCTGCACTGAGGAAAACCAGAGGAAAAACTCGTTTTAAGTTTTCACTGTGGTGAATGAGCTTCTGGAGTTTTAGAGACTAACTCTCTTGATTCCCTTTACGAGCCTATCCACGCTGAAATTGATTAACAGCCCAGTTTTAATGTTACTCAAGCGCAAATAGCTTATCACTTGAGCGGTATGTATCGGTGCAAAACGATCAACTGATTTTATTTCGATAATAAGCTTATTAGGAATTAATAGATCCAATCTATACCCTGCATCAATTCTTACCCCCTTATAGACTATTGGCAGCGTGATCTGCCGCTTAACATCTAGACCTGCCTTAGATAGTTCATACATGAGACAATGCTCATAGCTTGACTCTAATAATCCTGGGCCTAAGGCTTTATGTACTTCTATCGCGCTCGATATAACAGTTTGAGTTAGAGAATCCTTCTCCACGCTTAACTACTCCCATTCCTTGGTAACTTGAATTCATTATACTGAAATAAAGCCTATGAACCACAGAGGTCACCGGGTTCTTCGCTACACAGAGAAAGGGGTTTAGACACATCTAAAAAAAGCTTTAATCTTTTCTCTGTGTAGGCCGCAGGCCTCTCTGTGCCCTCTGTGGTGAACCGTCTTTTGTGTTTTGATCTTTAAGGGATAAACATTTGAACCACAGAGGACACCGGGCGCTACGCTGCACAGAGAAAGGGATTGAGGCATATCTAAAGAAAGCTTTAATCTTTTCTCTGTGTAGGCCGCAGGCCTCTCTGTGCCCTCTGTGGTTAACCGTCTTTTGTGTTTTGACCTTAAAGAGCTAAAAGCGATTGAGCCTGCTTATTGTATGATTTCTGGACAGCCAGCAACACATCCACCAACCCAATTGCCCGATTAAGCGCAGACGCAAACTCTTCATGATCATCTACATAATCATGAACCAAACGATTTCTAAGATTTCTCGCCTCTATCCACTGTTCGACCGAAGCAATTAATCCAAGCTTTTCCATTCGTCCCAAGTTATTGATTGCAGAACTTGGCGTTTCAAGCATTTGTTTTAATAACTCGGGAGTACACTTATCATCTAAGTGATCTTGAAGCCTGCCAAACCTTGCGACGAACGCGTCGACCCGCTCAGCCATATCTAGATCATCTTCAAGACCAGCAACCCATTGGGGATTAACTTCTTCAGATTTTAAGCGGCTCCACGTCAACTCCAAGTGCTTTGCTTCCTTTTCTGCCACTTTAATCAAGTGTCGTAAACGGTCTTTATTATTACCCATTAAAATAATCCTTCTCTATTTTTTATTTAGAGCGCTATTCCTTGCGCTTTAGCTTGCTTATGAATAGTTTGATACGGCGTTAGAGCATCCACCAAAATCACATCTATTTTTTGATCACCGATTGCCATCTGAATTTTTGCCGCGATTCGAGCAGCGGCCGACGCCCTATTTTCAATTTGTCGCGCCGTCTCAACAAAAAGGTCGATATCCCCACCCCTTGCAGAGTCATCTACTCGTGAACCAAAAAGAATCACCTCTGCCTCAGCACCTAAAACTGCCTCTACAGATTCTTTAATTTTTGATACTTGAAATGAACTTAGCCGCACAGCCTACCCTCAACAATTCTTAGTGTTGTCAGTATAACAGGGAAATACTGAGAGCGTGCTTAAGGCGCTTTTAAGAAAACGCTTTCTTTTCTCGGTGCAGGCCTCAGGCCGCTCTGTACCCTCTGTGGTAAACCGTCTTTTATGTTTTGATCTTTAATTAAGGGATAAACCGATGAACCACCGAGGACACCGGGCGCTTCGCTGCACCGAGGAAGGGATTGAGACACATCTAATAAAGCTTTTATCTTTTCTCTGTGTAGGCCGCAGGCCGCTCTGTGTCCTCGGTGGTGAACCGTCTTTTATGTTTTGATCTTTAATTAAGGGATAAACCGATGAACCATAGAGGACACAGAGCGCTTGCTGCACAGAGAAAGTGTCAGCTTTACTCAAATATCAAATCTGCCCTGAAGATCACTAATTAGCTTTTGAGCAAAGTTCACTATTAGGGGAATATTATCTTTTGACAGATTAATTGCTTGGCTAAGCTGCCCTGCATCTTCAATGTATTCGTGAATCATTTGATTCCGAATTCTTCTTAGCTCTAACCACGTATCACTGCTTTCCAAATAGCCAAGCTTTTCAGCTCTATCCAGATTATCGATCGCGACACCTACTTTTTCTTGCGTAGCCTTGAGCCATGCAACCAACAACTTATCACCAACCGTATCTTGCAGGCGGCAGAAGCGCCCCACATAGGCCTCGAGCACCTCAGCCAAGTCAGGGTTAGTATCTAACTGCGCCGCCTTTTCCTCGTCAAAACCACCTGCAAATAGCTTTCCTTCAGAGTATTGTAGATGAGTAATTTCTTTTGACACGATTCGGCACAGATACCGTAGCCTTTCTAACTGACCTTGATCTAGGGTCATAACTTAATCCCGGTTTCTTTTGCTATGGTATGTATTGGCGAAAGCTCTACACTTGGTGTTTGAAGTATCACATCGGTTTTACGCCCATGAAACAAGCGAGATACTTGCGTGCTTATTTTAGCCGCAACGAATACGAGTTCGTCGATATCGTGCTTTGACACCACGAGTAGGTCTATATCACCGCCCTTTGCATGATCATCCACTCGCGAGCCGAACAACCACACTTCTACGCCAGGATCAATTAAACTGGCAACGATACCTTTAATGGATTGCGCTTGCCCTTCTGTAATTCTCATTTCTGCAAATGACTCTAACTATAATTTAAAGCAGTGAATTTTCATGCCTTATCTTACTGGAAGGAATTAGACTTTGGTAGCCACATAGCGCTTCGCTGCACAGAGGACGGGATAGAGCCACATCTAAAGAAAGCCTTAATCTTTACTCGGTGTAGGCCTCAGGCCGCTCTGTGTTCTCGGTGGTGAACCGTCTTTTGTGTTTTGATCTTTAAGGGGTAAACATTTGAACCACAGAGGACACCGGGCGCTTCGCTGCACAGAGGAAGAAGTTGAGACACATCTAAAAAAAGCTTTAATCTTTTCTCGGTGTAGGCCGCAGCCCG
>NZ_LWFE01000915.1:0-472 GCF_001635675.1 Oleiphilus sp. HI0061
GGCTGCCATGGCGAGCGGATTACCCGATAAAGTACCGGCTTGGTAGACTGGGCCTGTAGGCGCTATCGCTTGCATAATATCTGTACGGCCACCGAAAGCGCCGACCGGTAAACCACCGCCAATTACTTTTCCTAAAGTAGTTAGGTCAGGCTTCACATTGTATACAGACTGGGCTCCGCCTAAAGCGGTTCTGAAGCCAGTCATGACTTCATCAAAGATCAAGACACTTTCATGTTTGTCACAGACTTCTCGTAAGCTTTCTAAAAAGCCAGGTACTGGAGGAATGCAGTTCATATTCCCGGCAACGGGTTCGACAATAATCGCAGCAACCTGGTCACCCATTTCATCAAACAGTGCTTTAACTTGGTCTGCATCATTATAGGTAAGGGTGATTGTATGCTCGGCGACACTCGCAGGTACTCCAGGTGAATTAGGCACGCCAAGCGTTAGCGCGCCAGAGCCTGCTTTAACG
>NZ_LWFE01000916.1:0-452 GCF_001635675.1 Oleiphilus sp. HI0061
AGCCATAAACCAATCTCTCCTAACCCTTCACCTATTTCAGCTAAAAATGTTTCACGCTCTTCAACTGGCGGGTAAAGGCTAAGGGCGTATATATAATATCCAATTGATAAGGCTACAGTGCTTCCTGTAAAAATAAGAATCTTTTTTAAACCCGTAGATACCGATTTCATTGTTTCATATTCCTAACGCCTACATTTGTGGCCGAACGAAGTGAGGTCCGGCCCAGCCGTTTTTTGGCTGGGCGATGCAAGATGGCCTTGTTACACGTTTTGATAGTTTGATACCTCGATAAGGTTGCCGTCAGGATCTCTAAAATATACTGACTCAACTTTACCTTTTGCACCTGTACGGCTTACTGGCCCCTCGATCACTGTAACGTCACAACTGTTTAAATGCTCGATAGCACTACCTATCGGGGTGGTAATAATAAAACATAAATCAGCATTACCTGA
>NZ_LWFE01000917.1:0-333 GCF_001635675.1 Oleiphilus sp. HI0061
AATAATCTAAGTTTTAAGCCAGAAATCTCTAGCGCTCGCATTCACGGCATACCCGCATTTTTCATAAGTCTCACCCTGTTGTTTATTGCTTTAGGTTTTGACCAATTATTTATCAATGACGGATCGACACTTCAGAATGCCATGCCCTACGTCAGCATAGCCTACGGTTTATCACTCTCTCTTACTTATTGCTTCGGCCTAGTCAGTCTACCCGCAATATTCCTAGCCCCAGTCGCTTTATCACAAGCATCTAACGCATGGTTTGACGGTGATATAGAACTTAGTACTGCAGTACTGTTTTCGTTAAGCCTTTGCATGCAAAGTTATGTGCTC
>NZ_LWFE01000918.1:0-558 GCF_001635675.1 Oleiphilus sp. HI0061
TCAACTACTGAAGGGTCGTTCAGCGTTGAGGTATCCCCCAAGTTGCCAAAGTCACCTGCAGCAATTTTGCGAAGGATCCTGCGCATGATCTTGCCAGATCGCGTCTTGGGTAAGGCATCGACCCACTGAATCAGCTCAGGAGTCGCAACGGGCCCCATTTCGACTCTCACATGTTGCTTCAGTAACTCCGTTGCATTGGCTGCAAGTTCAACTCCATCCATCGGCGTCACGTAAACATAGATAGCTTCACCTTTGATATCATGTGGATAACCAACAACAGCTGCTTCCGCCACATCAGGATGAGACACCAAAGCACTCTCTAATTCAGCGGTTCCTAAGCGATGACCTGAAACATTCAAGACATCATCAACACGCCCGGTAATCCAGAAATAGCCATCAGCATCTCGCTTGGCACCGTCGCCTGTAAAGTACATATTGTCATGAGTTGAAAAATAGGTTTCGATAAACCGTGCGTGATCATTCCAGATGGTACGAGCCTGCCCCGGCCAGGAGTCCATAATAACCAAATGACCACTCGTTTCACCTTGGAGAATATCA
>NZ_LWFE01000919.1:0-582 GCF_001635675.1 Oleiphilus sp. HI0061
ACGTCTCAAATATTGATACGGTTTTGCTAAGCAAGAATACGGACCCATTTAGTGCAGGGGTCAAGGGGCTGCCTGTTTCTCCATTTTGGGAGCGTGATCTAATGGCTTTAACCAACCCCTTGGAAAGCAGAGTCGTGCTTGATCAGGCTTCGCGTTCGTACTCTCTTGATGAATTAAGTCGCCGAATTCAGGTTTTGGATTTGTCTCCAAATATTTATGAATTGAAGGCGATGCCTTTGCAGCAAAATCAACTAGTTGTAATATCAAATGTGTCTGAAGACTACTCCTTATTAGATCAAACGATCTCTCAAACGTTCAGTTATAGTTTCTTAGCGTTGCTTGTCGGTGAATTTCTACTATTTATACTATTACGCCAGCCTTTACGTAAGCTACATCGTGCCGATGCAGTTGAGCGCTTGGCAGTCGAAACGTCAAATGCTTTGGATGCACGCACAGAAGCTTTGGAGCGCGAGAAACTATTATCAGAGAGTGTGAATGACTCAGTTCCTGTGGGTATCGCAGTAGTTGATGGTGGCGGGCGCTTATTGTCTGTTAATCGCTATCTAAAATCTTTATTTGAAT
>NZ_LWFE01000920.1:0-414 GCF_001635675.1 Oleiphilus sp. HI0061
CCCAATCTTCCTCTGGAATACCAGGGCCATCGTCTTCAACATCTACACGACATGTCTCTGCATCAAAAGAGCAAACAACTTTTACCCTTCCTTGAGCATAGCGTGTCGCATTACCAACAAGGTTTTGAATCGAACGATGTATATAACGTGTTTCAACCTCTGACATTTTCCATACATCAGAGCCCTCTTTAAACTCAGAGAAAATACTCATATCTGGCTTAACAAGGCCTTGCTCGGAAACAACTTGATCAACAATTGCGCTAATATCAGCTTCCTGAAATGCCAAGATTGGCCCGCCCTGCTCAAGTCGAGCATAGGTCAATATCTCATCAATTAATTCGTCAAGCTCCTGAATATCGCCATCGATCCCCTTTACTTGCTTTTGCAATGCTTCCTCGGAGGGACAGTCTTCAA